>CAZFCJ010000076.1:0-16614 GCA_964517315.1 uncultured Anaerolineaceae bacterium
TCTTAGGTCGGGGCGGGCGGATTTGAACCGCCGACCCCCTGCACCCCATGCAGGTGCGCTTCCGGACTGCGCCACGCCCCGACGAGGATGCTGTGATTATAGCCCACACCCCACGGCACGGCAAGCTACGCCCCCGGGCGATCGGATCCTGCTCAAGGGCGTTCAGGCGCCCCGGCCGAACCTGGCCACGACCCTCGCCGCGTGCCGGGTACCGGCCACAAAGTCGTCGACCACGATGTTCTCGTTCGGTGCGTGCACGTTGGCGCCCGGGTACGCGACGCCGAGGGTGGCCACCGGCACCTCGAGTTCGCTCAGGAACGGGTAAATCGGACCGGAACCGCCGGACAGCGGCACGAGCAGTTGGGGCTGGCCGTAGACCTCACGGGCGGCTTCAACCACCATTTGGATGAACGGATCGTCCGGGTCGGAGCGGCCAGGATGGACGCCCGCCAGGTAATCCACGGCGACGTCACCCAAACCCTCTCGATCGAGGTGGCGCCGGAGCTGCACCACCACCTCTTCGGGGTCCTGATCCGGCAGCAGGCGGAAGTCGACTTTGGCCACCGCCTCGGCCGGCAGGACGGTCTTCGCGCCTTCGCCCCCGTAGCCGGAGCGCAGTCCGCAGATCGTGCAGGTCGGCTCGAACATGGAGGCGCGTCGCAGTTCGGGCCCGCTCTCGAGCCCGCGCACAAAGCCTTGCAGATCATAGCGCTCCAGCAGGTCGGCGCCCATGTCGGGCAGCGCCTCGATCAGCTCCAGGTCCCGTTCGCTCGGCGGCTGAACCGGATCATAGAATCCGGGCAGCCGGATTCGCTCATCCGGACCCTTGAGGCTCGCCAAAGCCCAGGTCAGCCGCCAGGCCGAGTTGGGGAAGATCGAACCCCCAAGGCCCGAATGAGCGTCCTGGGACGCGGTGCGGGCGCGCAGCTCCACGTAGCAAATGCCGCGCAGCCCCGCATACTGGACCGGCCGGCCCTTGTGATCCACTCCCCCGAACTCCCAGATGCACGCGTCGGCTCGCAGCATGTTTCGGTGCTCATGGATGACATGGGGCAGATTGGGGCTGCCGATCTCCTCCTCGCCCTCAATCAGAAACTTGATCGTACATGGAATATCACCATAGGTCTCCAACAGCGCGTCGAGCGCCGCCAAACGCGAGATCAGCTGGCCCTTGTCGTCGTTCGCACCACGTGCATACAGCTTGCCGTCGCGCAGGGTGGGCTCGAAGGGTGGAGTCTCCCACTTCTCCAGGGGCTCGGGCGGCTGTACGTCGTAATGGTTGTAGAGCAGTAGAGTACCGTCACCGTCCCCGGGCCGCTCGGCGTACAGGACTGGATGGCCGGGCGAGGGCAAATAGCGGGTCTCAAAGCCCCTGCGCTCGAGCAGGCGGACCACCAACTCGGCACACGATCGCATACCTTCCTCTTGGGCGGCGATGCTGGGCTGAGCGCACAGGGTCTTGAGCTCCTCGAGGGCGGCCTCCAGACCTCGTTCAATGGCCTTATCCAACGCTTCGTACTCCGACATGGCGTCCCTCCTGCATGCGGCGGGTTTATCCTGTTCGGCGGACACTGATACTATATTTGTAATCGCGACGCACAGTCTGGAGGGGCCCATGGAGCTCATCGACATTTCGATCGGCCTATCGCCAGATCTCCCTGTCTGGCCGGGCGATCCCCCGGTCGTGCTGGATAGGATTTCCTCGATGCAGGCTGGGGAGACCGCAAACCTGTCGCGCTTCGCGTCGGGGGTGCACGTGGGCACCCACGTCGACGCCCCGCTGCATTTCATCGACGATGGGAGGCCGATCGAGGAACTCCCCCTTGATGCGCTGGTCGGAGAAGCGCGCCTCGTCAGCTTCCCGGACATCGACCTGATCGACGAGGCGACCTTGGCGAAGGCCGACATTCCGCCGGGGACCGAGCGCTTGCTGTTTAAGACCCGCAACGGCAGACTCTGGCCGCCCGAGGTGGAAGGGTTTCAAAGGGATTTTGTAGGCGTCGAGGAGAGCGGAGCGCGGTGGCTTGTCGAGCGGGGCGTGAAGCTGGTGGGCGTAGATTATCTGTCGGTGGCGCCGTGGGCAGCCCCGGTTCCGACGCACAGGGTCTTGCTCGGGGCCGGCGTGGTGATCGTGGAAGGTCTGGACCTGCGGCACGTCGAGCCTGGGAGATATACACTCTACTGTCTGCCATTGAAATTATTGGGAAGCGAAGGCGCACCGGCTCGCGCTGTGTTGGCGAGAACCGAACGAGGAGGATGAGGTGCCTGGGACAACCGCAACTTGGCTTGTGCTCTTGGCAATCGGATTCTTGGTCGCCGTTCTGCTGGTGGCCTGGCGGTTGAGCGTGGCGCAGCAGATCAGGGAGGAGGCCGAGCCGACCCCATACGAAGAGGAAATGGAAGGGGTTAAACGCGAAGCGGGCGAGCGGGCCGCCTCGGCAGCCAGCGAGCATATCGAGTTCAGGGTGCGGCAGAAGCTGGCGGGTCATCCGGACCTGGCGGAAGTGGCGCTTGACTTCGGTACACAAGAGGACGGATCCCTCGCGATCTGGATTGACGACCGTGAATACGGTGACGTGGAATCCATTCCCGATCCCCGGATCCGCCAGGCGGTCCGTGAGGCGGTCGAGGCCTTCAACGAGTAGCCGCCAAAGGCCATGAAAACTCCGCCGTCGCTGCGCGGGATCCTACCCCCCATCCCTACCCCCTTTCAATCCGATGGCTCGCTGGCGCTGGATGCGCTGGATGCAAATCTGGCGCGTTGGAACGAAGTTCCGCTGAGCGGATACGTTGTGGGCGGTTCCAACGGTGAGTTCGCCCTGTTGAGCGACGAGGAGCGAGTCGAGGTCGTGGGCGCGGCGCGGCAGATTGTGCCGCGAGATCGCTGGCTGCTCGCCGGGGCGGGGGCACAATCGACGGCGAGGACGATTGAGCTTGGAAGGGCCATGCTCGATGTCGGTGCCGACGCCCTGCTGCTGGTCACACCGAGCTACTATCGGCGGCAAATGACCTCCACGGCGTTTGTCGAACACTACAGGGCCGTCGCCGACGCGGTCGAGGCCCCGCTGTTCTTGTACAACGTCCCGGGCAACACCGGGATTGATCTGCCCCTGGACGCGGTTCTGGAGCTGGCGCAGCATCCCCATATCGTCGGCATCAAGGACAGCGGCGGCGACGTCGGCCGCTTGGGCGCGATCCGGCAGGGCGCGCCCGGCGATTTCATCCTGCTAGCCGGATCGGCGGATTTTCTGCTTGGTGCGCTGGCGGTCGGGGCGGTCGGCGCGGTGTCGGCCCTGGCCAACATCGCCGGCCGCCGGCTCGTGGACCTTCAGGCGCGGTTTGACTCGGGCGATCTCGAGGGCGCCCGGGCGATTCAGCTGGCGATGATCGGGCCCAACCGCGCTGTGACGGCGCGCTTTGGCGTGCCCGGCTTGAAGGCGGCGTTGGATATGCTTGGCTACTATGGTGGGCCGGTCCGCGGGCCGCTGCAGCCCCTTACCGAGGCGGAGCGCGATGAGCTGCGTTCGATCCTGGCCGGCGCCGGATTGCTGCCCTAGGTACTAAGTTCTTTCACCACAGAGAGCACAGAGTGCACAGAGAAAACGATATCTCCCATTCACTTTTCGATGGACCGGGCTCAGGGACGGCGGAGGGGCATAAGTTGACATCAGCGCTGGAAAGTCACCCAGACCGGGATTGAATGTAGAGAAAACTCTGTGTACTCTGTGGTGACTCCACCGACCGCTAAAGCTGGCCGGAGCTGCCCCAGTTCTTCAGCAGCTCCTGATACCCGGGATCCTCGTACCGCTCCAATCGGAACCATTTCTGGTAGCCGGGCAGGTCCTCGCCAACGATGTGCCGGGCCAGCACCTCGCCTGCGGCGGGCGAGGCCATCAGTCCGAACCCCGACAGAGCCCCAATGAGGTACAGACCCTCGACGGGAAGCGGGCCGATCAGGGGCCGGTTCTCGCGCGTCTTCGTGTAGTAGCCGCCATCCAGGAACGGACGCGGCATGCGGCCGATGTACTGTCGGAGCGCGGGCACCATGGTCGACAGGCCACGCAGCGCGACTTCCGGGTAAATCCTCTCGTCATGCTGGGGTGGGAAGACCGGTTCGACCGGCTCGAGATCGTAGGTCCACAGCAGGAGCACGATGGGGCTGTCGTCGGGACCCTCGGGCCGTCCGTGGGCGCCGGCCGGCAGCTCCTCCAGGAGCCAGGACAGTTCGGGATCCTGTTTAATCGACTCGGCTTCCTCCTCCGCCCAATTCACACGCTGAGGGTCGGACCAAATCAGAAGCGGAGCCCCGCGCGGCACCGCGCCGGCCTGATCGGAGATGGCGGCCTTGGTGTGCAGCTCGGAGTAGATGGGCAGCTCGACCCCGGCCATGGCGGCGACTTCGGAGGCCATGGGGCCGGCGGCGATCACAAAGCGTTCCGTGGAGAGGTCGATCCCGCCCCGGGCCAATTCAACCCGGACTCCGTGAACTGCCCCGCCCTGCTGGTGGACGGCGTTCACTCGCCCGTGGATCAAGCGTGCGCCGTGGGCCCGTGCTTCCTTTAACAAATACGCTCCGAGCTGTTGGGCGCTGAACCAGCCGCAGCGGCGGGCGTGGAGCACGGCGCGGGCCCGCTGGGTCAGGTACGGAAAATGCTCACCGATGAGCCCGGGGTCCAAGAACAGGTCGGCGCCGGTTGGCTGGTCGTGGTAGCCGTCGGGTGGAGCCGGACGATACTCAGGGTCGCCGGGCTGGCCGCGGTGGATCCGCAACCGCCCCGCTCCGGCTTCGCAGGCCTGCTCGCCGAGCACCCGGTAGACCTCGGCTTGTTCCTCCCGCTCGGTGGCGAAAAGATATCCCCGACGGTTCAAATTGAAACTATTGCCCGTGTCATCCGCCCAACGCTCGAGCCAGTCGATGCTGCGGTTCATCAGCCGCACCATGCCATCGCCCGGTCCGGGCCACCAGTTCCGATAGCACTCGGTGGACTTATCGCTGGTCATGGTTAGGGGCGGCCGCTCATCCACCAGGACGACATCGCCGACCTGATGATGGACTGCGAGGTGGTAGGCGGTGCAGATGCCTGCGATGCCGGCGCCGCAGATGACGACGTCGGCGTTATCTCGACTCACGCTGCTGACCGGAGGGCAATCGAAACCATGGGTGGGCACATCCTATCACACCGCGAACGGGCAGCCCGGGGGGCTAGCCCTCCGTCCGTTTGAGAGCGTCCAGCATCTCTTCGCGCACCTCCTGCCGGGACCTGAAATTGGACCGATTTGCCAGACGCGAGGCGATCTCTCCCATTGGTTCTCCGTGGGTCGGATGGAGGAACTCCGGATCGATGTCCGCCAGACTGCGAGCGAGGTAGGGGCGCTCCAGGATGTCCGGGTGAGGCAGGCGCAACGTACCATCGTCGAGGACAAGGTCATCATACAGACACAGGTCCAAGTCGATCGTGCGCGGTGCGTAGCTTGATCCGTCGCGAACCCTGCCGAGACCGGCCTCGATCTCCCGCAATCTGCCGCGCAGCTCGTGAGGTGAGAGTTCGGTCTCGAGCTCGACGGCAGCGTTGAGGAAGTCCGGCTGGTCTGGCGGTCCGACCGGCTCGGTTTCATACACCTGAGAAATGTTGGCGATGCGCCCCAGCTCAGCCAGCGCGATGGCCGCCAGTGGGAGAAACTGTTCGGGTTCGATGTTCGAACCGAGTTCGATAAACGCTCGGTTAGGCAAAGTCGGCCGGCTCCCTTTCAATCTCGACGCCGACCGACTCCGCAAAGCGTAAGGCGCCGGGCTTTTCGACCCGAACGCGAACCCGCGAAATTCCAGACTGCCTTACACAGATCCGCGCCAGATTTTCCGCCAGGGCCTCAACTGTATACCATTGGCTGTTTTCAACATGTTCGATGATCGCCTTGGTTACGGTGCGATAGTTGACGGTGTCCTCGATGTCATCGCTGCGGGCGGCGGCGCTCAGGTCGGTGAAGAGGGTCAAATTAACGAGAATGTCCTGGCGGACCTCGCGCTCCCAGTCGTTGACCCCGAGCACACCGCGCAGCAGCAGATCTTTGATGATGATGCGGTCCATCTTCACATTCTCCTGCTCAGGTCAGGTGGCGGCCGCCGTCGAGGTGCAGGACTTCTCCGGTGATGTACTCCGGCCCGGCGAGCAGGAACAGCAGCGCCTCCACCACTTCTTGAACGTCCCCCCAGCGTCCCTGTGGAACCCTTTTCACGAGCTCCGGCTCTTTCTCCTTTGCGCCCGGCGGCGGCAGGATCGCGCCCAACGCCAGCCCGTTGACGCGCATGGCGGGTGCGTAGGCCTGCGCCAGGCTTCGGGTCGCCGCCGCCAACCCGGCTTTGGCGATCGTGTACGAAAAATGGTCCGGGCCCGGTCGGAGCGCGCGCCAATCCAGCAGGTTGACGACCGCGGCGGGGAGGTCGCCGCGCTGGGCGGCCAGCTCTCGGATCAAGAAGACCGGAGCGCGCAGGTTGATGTCCAGGTGGCGCCGCCAGGACGCGTCGTCCATCTCGCGCGGCCCGCCGGCGTCGAAGATGGCCGCGGAATTGACCAGCAGGTCCACCTCCCCCAGCGATTCCAGCGCGTGGGATAACAGGCCTTCGACCTGACTGAAGTCGGCGAGATCGCCCTGAAGGGTCTGCGACCGCACACCATACTCCCGGGCCAGCTCGGCGGTCTCCTCGGCTGCATCGTGCGAGCGATTGTAGTGCACGACAACGTGCGATCCGGCTTGGGCCAGCCCGAGGGCGAAGGCGCGCCCCAGCCGCTTTCCGGCGCCGGTGACCAGAGCAACGTGACCTGTGAGATCCCAATTCTGTGACATGAGCTCATTGTACTGAGAATCGGATCGAGGTCGAGGAAACCGGCAAAGGGGGATATGATTAGGACGTCAAGGGAGTAGCCGTTGGAGGGTTGAATGACTGAACGATTGGACGCAGCAGCCGAACTCCTTGGCGGGGTCGGTATCGCCAAACGAGAGGTGCAGGACGCGGTAAAGCAATTGCTGATCGCTTTCGGTGAGGATATGGATCGCGAGGGGCTGCAGGAGACGCCGGAACGGGTGGCCCGAATGTACAATGAGCTGCTCGCCGGTTACCGCGTGGACCCTTACGAGCTGATCAACGACGCCATGTTCGAGGTCGAATACGATGACATGGTGATCGTGCGGGACATCGAGTTCTACAGCCTGTGCGAACACCACCTGCTTCCATTTCTGGGCCGGGCGCACGTCTCCTACCTGCCGACGGAGCGGGTGATCGGGCTGTCTAAGATCCCGCGCGTGGTCGACCTGTTTGCCCGTCGGCTTCAGGTTCAGGAGCGGATGACCCGCCAGATCGCCAACTTCTTGGAAGCCGCTCTCCATCCGATCGGAGTGGGCGTGGTCGTGGAGGGCTGGCATTTGTGCGCCGCGATGCGCGGCGTGAAGAAAACCAATGCGGTGATGGTCACGAGCGCGCTGTGCGGCAGCTTCAAGGAAAATCCGAAGACCCGTCAGGAATTCCTCGATCACGTCTCAAGGGGGAACGGCGAGCGTCCGTTCTAAGCTGATCTCAGCCGTGCCCGGAGTCGTCCGGGTCAGGGGGCCCCTGCGCCCTGGCTTCGGGATTCCAAGCTACGCCCTGCAGGGGGAGCGTGTAGCCGCCGTCCATGAGAATGACCTGCCCGCGGATCATCTCGGCAGCCGGCGAGCACAAGAACGCCACCAGTCCGGCCACATCCTCGGGGGAAACCAAGCGGCCGGCGGGCGTCTTTTCCACGGCCCTCTCCAGAATCGAAGGGTCCGAAGTGGCCGCGAAATGCTGCAGGGCTTCGGTCTTGACGACCCCAGGCGAGACGGCGTTGACGTTGATTCCCATCGGAGCCAGCTCGACGGCGAGGTAGCGGGTGAGCGCCTCGAGGGCCGCCTTGCTGGCGCCGACGACGACGTAGTCGGGGATGACGCGAAACGACCCTGGGCTGGAGATGTTCACAATCGAACCGCCTCCGCGGTGGGCCATGATCGGGGCCGCCTGCTGGGCGGCGAAAAGCGCGGAACGGGCGTTGACGTTCATCGCCCACTCCCAGCCTTTAGGCCGCTGTTCACGGATCGGGCGGTTGTAGCCCATCGCGGCGTTGCAGATCAGCAGATCCAGGCCCCCAAATCTCGCTTCGACCTGGTCCAAAAGCCCGCTGAGCTCTTCGAGATCGCCGACGTTGGCCCGCAGAGCGTGTGAGCTGCGTCCCAGGGCGCGAACTTCTTGAGCGGTTTCCTCGGCGCGGTCCCGGTTGCGGAAGAAATTGACGGCGACATTCGCTCCTTGACGCGCCAGCCGTAGGGCGATTGCACGGCCGATCCCCCGGCTGGAGCCCGTGACTAACGCCACTTTCCCATCAAATTCCATTCATCACATCCTCCATTCCTCCGCTTTGGAGGGCGTACGCGTGCGTACTAGCGGGCTAAGGCGAAACAGGGCTTCACTATGTTATGCTGTGGCCCCATCCAAACTGTAACGCAAAGGGCACAAATCCGTTGTCATGATTGAACCTGGGCCTGCAGAGACCCCGGACGCCAAGCTGGTAGCAGAGGCAAAAGCGGGCGACGCTCAGGCGTTTGGGGTGCTCTACGAGCGCTATGTGACCCAGATCTTCCGTTATATCCGCTCCCGCGTGTCAGCCGAGCGGGACGCCGAAGATCTGACGGAAACGGTGTTCATGCGGTCCTTTGAGTCGCTCGATAGCTACGAGGAAAGGGGTCACCCCTATTCCTCGTTCCTTTACCAGGTAGCGCGGAACGTTCTCGTCGATCATTATCGGCAAAGCGACGATGAACGGCCGCTGGAAGATGCAGAGCCTCTCCCGGCCCCCACCACCGATCCTGAGCTCAGCATTCAGGAGGAAGAGGAGGTGGCGAAGATCAAGCAAGCGATGGAGGCGCTGCCCGACGATTACCAGGAAGTGATCCGCTTGCGGGTGTTGATGTCGCTGCCGACGTCGACCGCCGCGGACTGGTTGGACCGCAGCGACGGCGCCGTGCGAGTGCTACTTTACCGGGCGCTGAATTCGCTGCGGGAGAAACTCGAGATTGAACGCGATGGATGAACGACAGCGCGCCCTGAAACTGGATGAAGCACTGAGCGCCATGCAACGGCGCGGGCTCTCGCTGGAGGAGGTCCTGGCTGAGCACGCCGAGAGCGAGGCTTGGCTGCGGCCCCTCTTGCTGCGGGCGCAACGGATGGACCCCCTCAGCCCTGAGGGACCGGGCCGTCGCTACGTCGTCAGCACCAAACACCGCTTGATGAATCGGATTGCCCATCGGAGGGCGGAGTCGGCGAGCGAGATCCGCGCCAGGCGTCGCAGGTTCGGATCGCTGTGGCGCCCAGCCATGGCTCTTGCCAGCCTCGCGCTGGCTATTGTGCTGCTCTTGAGCCTGACCGGCGTGGTGTACGCGTCCTCCGAATCCCTGCCCGGGGAAACGCTTTACGGTGTCAAGCGAGGGATCGAGCGGGCGCGCTTGAGCCTGACGCTCGATCAAGAAGGACGGGTCAGCCTCCTTCACAGCTACGCCAATGAACGGCTGGAGGAAGTGCAGGAACTGGAGAGATTGGGCCAGTCGGAGAACTTGCCCGCGGCACTCGACGAGTATACGCATTCCGTCGATCGGGTGGTTGATGCGTTGGCACAGGGCGGCGGTGATCCCGAGGCGTTAAACGAAATCGAGTCCTCCCTCCATCATCACAACGAAGTTTTGGAGTCACTGCTGGCAGACGCGCCCGAGCCCGCCAAGCAGGGTCTTCAGAACGCACTCGAAAAATCCAGTCACGGCCAGGATGCGGTGGATGCGCTCCAAGCTGGCCAGAACCCGAGCGAAATCGCCCCCGGTCAGCAGGACAAGACGGAAACCCCCGGCGGCGGCCCACCGGACGGTCAGGGACCCGAGGGGACGCCCCCCGGGCTGGACCCGGAGCGCACCCCCGGCCCGCCGGAGGGCAAGGGTCCGCCCGATGAACCGGGGTCGCCGGACGGCAAAGGCCCGCCGGACTGAAAACGAAGCAGCCAAAAAGAAAGATCCGATTCGTGTAGGGCGAGTTACTCGGCTCGCCCTGTTCGTTTGTGATAGCATCGGTCCCGTGACCGATAAAGAGCAGATCCTCTCCGAGCTGAACGCGGCCCGCCAAGCCCGAAGCGCTGGCAACGAGGGCATGGCCCGAGTGTGTGCACGGCGGGCGGCCGGATGGGCGATCGGCGTCCGATTCCACGATCAGATCTCCCCAGCCGCGACGGCCAATGCGTATCTCCTGCTTGCCTGGCTCAAAGAACAGGAGGCGGTGGACGAGTCGTTGCGCGCGGCAGCCGACCGCCTGACCACTCGGATTACGGAAGACCATGAGCTGCCGCATCCCGAAGATCCGCTCGAGGATGCAGCCCATATCGTCCGGGCTATGCTGGATGGAGAAGCCGAATGACCGACGACACCGCCCCGGCCCGCCGTGAGGATGAGGCCTCCGGCTTGATCTACCGTCTCCGCCCGGCCCAGGATCCGGGGGCTCCGGCATATCTCCTGCTCCACGGGTTGACGGGCGACGAGGACGTGATGTGGGGGATCGAGTCGGGCTTGCCCGGCCAGGGCCTTGCCGCGGCGCCGAGGGGCCTGTTCGAGGCCTCGGAGGGGGGCTACTCGTGGGTGGAGGAGCCGCTGGACCGTCAGGCCTCGGTACGGGATCTGTCCCGTGCTGTGGAGGCCGTAACCCTTTGGATCGAGACCCTCCGAGCCGATCACGGACTCGACCTCAACCGGACGGTCTACGTGGGGTTCAGCCAGGGCGCGTCACTGGCGTTCGCGCTGGCCGCATCATCGGGCGCGCGGCCTGGGGCGGTGGTTTGCCTTTCCGGCACCGTGCCTCACGGCGAGATCCGAACGCTGAAGGGGCTGCCGGTGTTCTGGGGCCACGGCACGCACGACCAAACGCTGCCGATTGAACGGGCGCGTGAGGGGGCGGCCCGATTGCGGGAAATAGGAGCCCAGCTGCATTTTTGCGAGGCCGACGTGGGCCACAAGGTCGGTGTGGAATGCATGCGCGGTCTGCGGGGATGGCTGGAGGATCACCTCGGCCTCGCTGTCTGATCAGCCCTTACCGGACACACATCAAATCGTGATAAGATCGAGGCGTCGCAGTCCGCAGCCGGAGGCGGACATGCCGCGATGACGCAGTCCTCGCAGTGACGAAAACCCGCCAAGTAAGGGAGCAGTTGATGACGGACCAAGGGTTGGTTGACAAAGCGATCAACACGATCCGTTTCCTCGCGGCGGATGCGGTTCAGCGCGCCAACTCGGGGCATCCGGGTCTTCCGATGGGCGCGGCTGCGATGGCCTACGTGCTCTGGACCCGGCACATGGAATATGACCCTGACCACCCGACCTGGCCCAACCGAGACCGGTTCGTTCTCTCCGCCGGCCATGGGTCGATGTTGCTTTATTCCTTGCTGCATCTGACCGGTTTCGATCTGCCCTTGGATGAGATCAAGAATTTACGCCAATGGGGGAGCGAAACGGCCGGCCACCCAGAATACTGGGATGCGCCGGGCATTGAGACCACGACCGGGCCGCTGGGGCAGGGGTTCGGAAACGGTGTGGGTATGGCCATCGCCCGGGAGCACATGGCTGGACTGTACAATCGAGATAACTTCCCCTTGTTCGACCATTATATCTATGCCATCGTCTCCGACGGGGATCTGATGGAGGGCATCTCCCACGAGGCCGCGGCGCTTGCCGGCCACCTCGAGCTCGGCAGCTTGATCTATCTGTACGACGACAATCGCATCACCATCGATGGCAGCACGGACCTGGCTTGGTCGGAGGATCGGGTCGGGAGATTCGAGGCCTACGGCTGGCACGCACAGAAGGTCGAGGACGGCAACGATCTGGAGGCCGTCGATCAGGCGCTTTCCCGTGCCAAGGCCGACCCCCGGCCCTCACTCATTGCGGTGCGGACCCACATCGGCTACGGTTTGCCGACCAAGCAGGACACGGCCGAGGCCCATGGGGAACCTCCCGGTGAAGAGGAGCTCGAAGGCGCCAAAAAGAATCTCGGCTGGCCGCTGGAGCCCCGCTTCTTGATTCCGGAGGATGTGAGGAAGCATTTTGAATCTTCAGCGCAGCGGGGCGCCGAGAAGCGCGAGGCGTGGGACGAGATGCGAGACCGCTATGCGGAGGCCCATCCGGAACTCTCGCAGCAGTTGAACCGCACTCTCGAGGGTCGGCTTCCCGAAGGCATCGAACAGCTGATCCCCAGTTTTCCCGCCGACAATGAGGGCATGGCCACGCGAGCTGCGTCCGGAAAGACCTTGAACGCGCTTGCGCCGCGCATTCCGGAGTTGATCGGGGGCTCGGCCGACCTGACCGGATCGAATAAGACCGACATCGAAGGGGAGGTCCCATTCACCGCTCAAAATCGAGCGGCACGCTACATTCACTTCGGCGTGCGCGAGCACGCGATGGGGGCCATCCTCACAGGACTTGCCGTCTATGGCGGGCTGGTCCCCTACGGGGGGACGTTTCTGATCTTCTCCGATTACATGCGGCCCACCATCCGGCTGGCGGCGATGATGGGGCAGGCGCCGATCTACGTTTTCACCCACGACTCGGTGGGCTTGGGCGAGGATGGACCAACCCACCAGCCGATCGAGCATCTGGCCTCCCTGCGCGCGATTCCGCACATCACCGTCATCCGGCCAGCCGACGCCAACGAAACGGCGCAGGCCTGGATCGCCGCGTTACACCGCCGTGATGGGCCGACCGCGCTGGCGCTGACCCGTCAAAGTGTGCCTGTACTGGACCGTTCGAAGTTGGCTCCAGCGGAGGGGCTGCACAAGGGGGCCTACGTCCTCGCCGACCTCGGTCCGGAGGAGCCGGAGTTGCTCTTGATGGCCACCGGTTCCGAGGTGCAGTTCATCGTGGAGGGCGGCGAAAAGTTGGCGGAGCAGGGCGTCTCGGTGCGGCTCGTTTCGTTCCCCTCGTGGGAAATGTTCGAAGCGCAGCCCGCTTCGTATCGGGACGAAGTGCTGCCTCCGCATGTGAAGGCCCGAGTGGCGATCGAAGCCGCCGCGCCCCACGGTTGGGAGCGCTGGGTCGGCGACCACGGACGGGTCATCGGTTTGAGGCGCTTTGGTGCCTCAGCACCGTGGGAGGAGATCTACAAGCATCTTGGGCTGACGGCAGGGCGCGTGGTCGAGGTCAGTCGAGATGTGCTGGCGGCCGTCCGTCGAGTAGGAGCCGGAGTGTGAACGTCGGGCTTGCCGCCGACCACGCTGGATTTCCGCTGAAGGAAACGATGGTCGAGTATGTGAGGTCTCTCAATCACACTGTGGTTGACCTTGGGACCGATTCGACGGACTCGGTCGATTACCCGGATTTCGCGGAAAAGCTGGGTCGGGCCGTACAGCGCGGCGAGGTGGAGCGGGGGATCCTGATCTGCGGCTCGGGGGTCGGTGCGGCGGTCGCGGCCAACAAACTGCGCGGTGTGCGGGCGGGTTTGTGCCATGATACGTACTCCGCGCGCCAGTCGGTGGAGCACGACGACGTCAACATACTGGCGCTCGGGGCCCGCATCATCGGATTGGAGTTGGCTAAAGAGCTGGTGTCCGCGTTCCTGAGGGCCGAGTTCACGGGAGAGGAGCGCCATCGTCGCCGCCTGGCCAAGATCGAAGCGCTTGAGCGGTCGGGGTAGCGGCCGAGGCGGCTGGGCCAGGAAGCGACCGGGATGACGGCGGTGAGTTCATCCGGTCGGCCGTTGCCAGGCATCCTGGCCGGCCATGATGAGCCGATTTTCGAGGCCCTGCCCGGAAACGTGCTGGCGAACCTGCGGCAACGCACTTCGGAGAACGCCCTCCTCTGGAACCTGATCTATCCGCTGGCCAGTCCGACCCTCAGCCTCGCTGACCTGCTGGGGGTCCGTCCGCTTTGGGGTACCGCAGCGCTCTCCCCGGGGCAGAACGATGCCCTACGGCCCTACTTTTGGGGCTTCGACCTGTCGGGAACTCCTTTGCCCGAGCTGGATGGGGCGTTAAAAGTGGTGGACGGGGCCGGGCCGAGCACCGAAATCGATCTGGTGTTGCTCGGCGATCGCAACCTGGTCGCGGTGGAAGCCAAGCGGGGCAGCGCTTTTGGCCGTTGTAGCCGCTATGGACGAGGGGCCTGCCCGGAGATACACCTCGATTCGGCTGACGGCTCCACCTGCCGCTACTGGCGCGAGCCCGCGGCGAGGTTCGCCCGCTGGGTGGACGTGGGTCGGAGGCCGGGGCCGGGGGCGGCGCGGCCCGCGTGCGACCGCCATTACCAGCTCGCCCGTACGCTGACGGTCGGATGCGAGCTGGCCCGGCGGATGGATGTCCGTTTCCATCTATGGGCGATCGTGCCGCGCCCGGGTTGGCGCCGGCTGGAGCGAACCTGGATCGAATTCGCCGATCGAATCCTGGACGCGGATCAGTGGCGGCGGCTTCGGGTGTTGGCCTGGGAGGATCTGTCCGAGCTCGCCGAGTAATCGTATTGGACAAGCGCGAACATCGAGACGGAGCATTGCCTTATGCGCATGTCACGCCAATTCAGCACCACCAGACGGGAAAGCCCCACCGACGCGGAGATCGCCAGCCACGAGCTGCTGGTTCGGGCCGCGTTCATCCGCCAGCACGCGGCGGGGATTTTCAGTTACATGCCGCTGGCGAAACGTTCGCTGGACAACATCGAGACCATTCTGCGCGAGGAGATGAACGCCATCGGCGGTCAGGAGCTTGAAATGCCGGTGGTCAACCCGGGCAGTCTGTGGAAGGAGAGCGGCCGCTGGTACTCCTTCGGGTCCGAGCTGGCGCGCTTCAAGGACCGCGGCGGCCGCGATATGGTGCTGGCCACAACCCACGAGGAGGCGGTGACCGACCTCCTGCGCCGGGAGGTCAAGTCCTATCGCCAGCTTCCGATGCTCGTCTATCACATCCAGACCAAATGGCGGGACGATCCGCGCCCCCGCGCGGGGTTAATCCGCGTGCGCGAATTCACGATGAAGGACAGCTACAGCCTCGATCGTGACGAAGACGGCTTGGATGAGCAGTATCGCAATCACTATCAGGCGTACTTCAATATCTTCCATAGATGTGGCTTGCCGGTGATCGCCGTCGGCGCCGACGTGGGCATGATGGGCGGCAGCCTGGCGCATGAATACATGTACCTCACGCCGGCCGGCGAGGACACGCTGATCATCTGTGAAAACTGTGGTTACGCGGCGAATCGGCAGATCGCCACCTTCCGCAAGCCGGAGCCGGAGCAGGAAGAGCCCGGCCCCCGAGAGGAGGTCTCCACGCCCGACAGCAAGACGATTGAGGCGCTTGCCGAGACTTTGGACATCCCCAAATCCAAGACGGCCAAAGCCGTCTTCCTGACGGCCACCATCACCGAGGGGACGCAGGACCGTGAGCAGGTCGTGCTGGCCATCGTCCGCGGTGACATGGAATTGAATGAGACCAAGCTCAGCAACGCGGTCGGCGCCAAGTCGCTGCGGCCCGCCACGGAAGCCGAGATCCAATCCATCGGGGCGGTTCCCGGCTACGCTTCGCCTCGGGGGCTCAAAAGGACGCTGGTCGTCGTGGATGATTTGATTCCCGAATCGGCCAACCTGGTCGCGGGCGCCAACCGCGAGGGTTATCACGAGCGCAACGTCAATTACGGCCGCGATTTTGAGGCCGATATCGTAACGGACCTCGTCGCAGCCGAGGCGGAGTACGCCTGCCCGGACTGTGGCGAGCCGCTCTCCGCCGAGCGCGGCGTTGAAGTGGGCAACATCTTCAAGTTGGGTACCCGCTACAGTGCCTCGATGGGCGCCACTTTCCTGGATGAGAACGGGGAGGAGCAGCCCGTGGTCATGGGCTCGTACGGGATCGGCACCGGGCGTTTGCTGGCCTCGGTGGCCGAGGAGTACCGGGACGGGCAAGGCCTGATGTGGCCGATCACGGTGGCGCCTTATGAAGTCCACCTGGTCGCACTGCGGGGTGGAGAAGAGCGCGCCGAGGAGCTTTATAACGCGCTGATCTCCGCCGACCATGAGGTGCTCTACGACGAGCGGGATGAGAGTCCCGGCGTGAAGTTCGCCGACGCCGATCTGATCGGGCTGCCGATCCGGCTCACAGTGAGCGAACGGTCATTGGAGGCGGGCGGCGTCGAAATTAAGCGCCGCGACCAGGACGAAGAGGAGATCGTTGCGCTGGGCGACGCCTCCTCCCGCTTGGAAAGCATCATCGACCAACTGCACGCCGAGATCGAAGCGCGGGTGGTTGAGGTGCCGTTCCAGAGCTGATTTCTTGGATGAACTTCCGGGAAGTCCGCCGGACTTCCCGGAAGTTACTGTCATCCCTGTTTACTTGACAATTAGAACGCATGTGCTATACTTTTGCTGACAATCCCCCGCGGAAGGGATGGAGGTGAGGAGAACGGTCATGACGAATGAAAACAGCAACGGAATTCCCGCCGGCCTGGACGAGGCCCGTGCGACGGTGTTGAAGAAGGCGCTGGGTGATATCAAGAAACGCTACGGCGACGGCGCGGTGATGCGCCTGGGCGAGACCGGCAATCTGG
>CAZFCJ010000077.1:0-16527 GCA_964517315.1 uncultured Anaerolineaceae bacterium
GCCGAGGCGTGGCCGGTCACACGCAGAAGCTCCCGTCCCGCTTCGACGCCACGCTGGGCGTGCTTCTCGCCCGCAAAACCCGGTATGAAAAGCGCGGTGACCTCATCCCCTACCAACTTGTCAATAAATGCATCGGCTCTCACGAGAACCCTGATCGTGGCACCGTAGAAGCGGTTCATCAGACCGCCGAACTCGGAGGCGTCCATTCTCTCGGCCAGTGAGGTCGAGCCGCGCACGTCCACGAAGAGCATGGTCAGCTCGATCTCCGCCCCGCCCGGATGCTGGGTGGCGAACGAGTGGCAGTCCTCGCAATAGCGCGGGTTCTTCGACGATCGCCTGAGCCCTTGAACGGCTCGCAGGACCGCCCCACCCACTCCCGCGAACGGTCGATGGCAGTTCCGGCAACGTGGATCGGAGGGAAGCAGGCCGTGCCAATGGCGCCTGCGGCGGAGGTCGGAGTTGGCCTGAGTGAGCATCTCGCGCCAGATTTCGTCGGCCGCGCTCGGGTCGGAACTTTGAGGCGATCCTTGCGGCAGCCGTTGGTCTGACATATAACGTCTCGCCGTTCAATTCTCCAGGCTCACCTCGCTGGACGCTCGGGGAACCCCATCTCACATCAATAGACCCAGTATACAGGGACGATTTGAGCCCCTATGCCGAGCTGATGCGTTCATCGGCCGTGGATCGGCCGAACCCCGCCGCTTATCCGCGACGGAGGCGGATATACCCCCCAATCCGCTCGGGCTTCAGATTGAGGGTCATTCCCCTCATTTCGGCGCTTTGCCTCAGCATCTCGATGACACCTTCACTCGGCTGCCCGTAGACGTCGAAACTTTGAGGGTCCAGATATTCAAACGCCCCCTTCGATCTCTCCTCCACGCCCTTCATATGCGCGTCCATCGCTTGGCGATCCGGAAATACGTGGACGATGCTCACTTCGCTGCCGTCCTCGTCGAGATAAGCCAGGAAAGCCACGGTCCCCGGCTTCTCCTTCTCCATCACCTCGACGCCCTGGCGATACCGCTGCTTGAAGCCTTCGAGCTTCCCCTCTTTGATCCTGTGCCTGCTGATGAATACGATCTGGTCGGTCATCGCCATCTTCCTCCCACTCCCCCGGTTCTCTCGCTTGAGGCTTTCCATTTTGTTCCGCCGCCGGATAGAGGACGGGCAATTCATCCGCCTCCGGGTCCTTCTATCCTAGCATCCATCATACCCGCCACATCCACACGGGCGGTCAGGCGCAGGCTGAGGAGCAGCGGGCCCTTGCCGTCGACGGCAAGGGCCCGCATCGTTCCCGACCATAGATCAGGTCGGGTTACCGTTTGGTCTGTCCGCTATCGACGGCTCACACAGCGGCATCCCGCGCGCCCAGGCGCTTGGGAGGACCGACGAGGATCTCCACCAGCTGAATCAGTCCCCACGCCAGGAGCATGTATACGAGCATACCGATCAGCGCCGGTACGTCAAGCTCGATGCCGTTTGCCGTTGGAGTTCGGGTGAGCCCCAGGAACGGTGTCAGCAGCAGGTCCGTCGAGGTGTAGACCCAATCAGCGAATAGATTAGCAGGATTTGCCCCCACAAGCTTCAGGAGCACCCTCAAGCCGATGAGGCCTTCGATGGCGCCGAAAATGAGCCACACCAACTGGGATAACCGGTAAAAGAGTTCGTCTCTGCTCATTTTTTACCTCCCGGAACGCTCAGGTTCTGCTTGTCGTCGAATTCACCACTTATACTCAACCCTCAAAACGAGATCCTCCGTCTATCTGTTATACAGAATAGGCCGCCAATCTCAAAGAGCTGTTAACAGGCTACGGAGTGTTCGCCGATGAGCATCGGGTCGCGGGCAACCGCTATGGGCAAACGGCTAGCGCCAAAGTTGAGACCGGTGATGATATGAATTGTTGATACCAGCCAACACCCGCCGTGCAGTGAAGGCTATTTTGCAGTTGGGGCGCTTGGAGTGGCACCGATCCTGCCCCAGGCTGAAGTTTCTTTCATAACATTTGGATATCTTTCATCGTTTAGAGGGATGAATATGGCTCGACAGGCTCAGAACGAGACAGGTGAGTCCGGCCAAACAGCGGAACGTAAGCTGGTTCAACGCGCCAAGGCGGGGGACCAAGATGCATTTGGCGAGCTTTACGAACGGTACGTGGATCGGGTGTTTAGGATGATTCGGCTCCGAGTTTCTGACGAGATGACGGCGGAGGATTTGACCTCCGAGGCGTTCATGAAGGCCTGGGATGCGCTCGACGGGTATCGCCAGCGTGGGTACTCGTTCGGGGCTTGGCTGTTCCGGATCGCCCGCAATCTCGTGATCGATCATTATCGTACGGCTAAAGAAAGTGAACCACTCGAAGACGCTGAACGAGAGGCGGCCGATGGCGGTGTGGAAGCCGCTGTGGCCCGCCGCGAGCTCACCGGCCAAATGCGCGGGAAATTGAGCGCGTTGACCGAGGACCAACGCGCGGTGCTGGAGCTAAAGTTCCTCATGGATTTAAGCACCGATGAAGTGGGGCGTGCGCTGGGCAAACGACCGGGCGCGGTGCGCGCCCTGCAGATGAGGGGCCTTCAGGCGTTGGCGAGGATCACGGAGGGTGCTGATGACTGATCTCGACTCGATCCTCGATGAGTGCCTCAGGCAGATCGAACAGGGGCAGGCATCGATTGAAGATTGCTTGGCCCGACATCCCGACCACGCCGATGCCTTGAGGCTCTTGATCGGTGAGGCGCTGGAGCTGCGCGACGACGAGGCTTTGGATCCCGATCCACGTGCCAGGTCCCGCATGCGGGCCCGCCTCGGCCAACACATGCGCCGTCATCCGCGCCGACGCGGATCCCGGCTGAAAGGACTGCTCGGGGGACCCGCCCTTCGCTGGGCCGCGGCGATTTTCATCGCTTTCGTCCTGGCTGTCGGGTCGGCGACCTGGGTTGCTCAGGCTGCCACCCCGGGAACGCCCCTCTATCCGATCAAGCGGGCCAGCGAGGCGGCGTGGGGCCGGATCGTCGGTCAGGACAAGGAATACCAAATCTGGCTGGCCGAACGTCGATTGGAGGAGTGGATCGCGGTTCAGAGCGGCGATGGCGAGACGGAGCCCGCCCGCGAGGCGTACCGCCGGGCGCTCTCCGAATTGGAGGCGAAGACTGACCAAGAGCTTCCGGCTGAAATCAGCGAAGAACTGCAGGATCAGCGGCGAAGGCTCGAAGCGGCCGGACTACGGGAACCGATGCTGGACGATATGTTGAATGGCCCGCCCGCGGCGACTCCAACTCCTCCTTTCGGCGCCGAAGGGCAAACGCCGGTTCCGACAGGATCGGTCCAGCCCGAGATCAAAGCCACACCTACGGAAGACTCAATCCTGGACGAGCTCCTTCCATCCCCAGACGAGACCGAGATCCTGCCCTGAGGTTCTCGCCCTGCCCCCACCTGGGCAGGGGCCCAGCCGGTCGTTCGCTTGCGTTCTTCCTTTTCAGTTGCTTTCGTCCCATACCTCATCCCCGGACACAGATTTCGGCATAACACCACACACAACTTTCTCGTTACGTGAGGTGAGTTGCCACAAGAGTGGCAGACGGCGACACTCTAGTCACGAAGGGAGCGAACATGTTTTCCTTGCGAACCGCTGTGAGCATTTTCCTCACACTGGCGCTGGCGCTAGGTGTGGGCGCGGCCGTGGAGCCCGAGGTGGCCGCCAAGGTGGAGAGCGCGGCGGTCCAGGCCCGGGCTTCCGTCCGAGCCGGGGCCGAGGCCATCGCTGACGCCATGGCGGAGTGGAAGCTGGATCTGGGGACCGGCGTCCGGCTGGATCTCCAATCCGATGCAGTGACTTCTGGCTCCGCGTCTGGAGCATCAGTCGACAGCGAAGCGAACGTTTCGGCTGAGGCCGAGGGGAGCGGCGCCGCCTCTGCGAAGGACACATCCCTCGTCGAGGGGCTGGGCCAGCTTGACCTCGGGATCGACACTGGCTTGCTCGTCGAAAGCTCTCTGGGGGCCAGCTCTCACTGATCGGCACCGCTTGCCAGGGACCATGCCCAGCGGCCCTCGTCCGAGGGCCGCTGGGCAACTTCGGCCCGGCGCTTCCACTCAATGGCCACCGTGTGCTCGTTGGAGTTGCAGACCCATCGCTAGTGGTCCAAGCCCTCGGGTGCTGCGCAGGGCCACGGCTCGAGTGTGTCCGTAGGCTCTGGAGTCTGGGCGGGGGTGAACGACGGGTTGAGACCGGCTCGGAGGTTCATTCTTCGTT
Organism: uncultured Anaerolineaceae bacterium; assembly: GCA_964517315.1. Classification (GTDB taxonomy): domain Bacteria; phylum Chloroflexota; class Anaerolineae; order Anaerolineales; family E44-bin32; genus DASWJQ01. The sequence goes on from CAZFCJ010000077.1 coordinate 4,245, forward strand.
TTTTGAGCCCTCGTCTCGATCGGATCCCTCGGCACATGGAGCCCATGCGAATCGAGGTGCTGCGGCAGTCTTTTCAACCAAAAGGCTCGTCGGTTCGCCACTCGGTGCATGTCTTATGGCAGAAGGGACTGATGATCCGTTGCCGGTGGAGGAGAGAAGTGCCGGAGGCCTCTCCCACTTTGTAAGCCAACTGCAAGCCGGTCGGAATGCATCTATAGATATCCTGAAAGCGAGCGCCCCGTACGCCTTGGGCGATGGCTGGGCTGCCGATCTAATGGACCGCAGAACGTCGCCCGACGCTCGTACTGGGGTGGATGCTTGTCCACGCCCGTCGCCGAAGGGAGTACGTCCCTTATTCTTAAGCGATTCTCCAGCTTGCGAACTAGCCTTGCAGCTTTGATTCTGGTCGGCCTCGTTCCTGCGATCGCCCTGGTCGCGATCACCGGGATTCAGCAGCGCGAGCGAGCCGCCGAGCAGGTCAAGACCGAGGCCATCGGACTGGCCCGGGTGGCCTCTGCGGACCAAGCGCGTCTCATTGAACAATCTCGTCAGGTGCTCGTCGCCTTATCCCAGATTCCGGCCATCAAGGAGGGTGATCGAGCGGCCTGCACGGATTTGATGCGCGACGTCCGCCGACAGTATCCATTTACCAGTAATTTAGGCGTCATCGGCCTCGATGGATCCGTGGCCTGCAGCGCCCTGCCCTTTGATTCATCTCTCGATCTTTCCGACCGGTTGTATTTTCAGCGTGCGCTCGAAACGCGCGATTATTCGATCGGCAAATATCAGGTCGGTCGCATCACGGGCGTTCCCTCCATCAATTTCGGCTATCCGATTCGCGGCGAAGATGGATATGTGACGGGAGTCGTCTTCGCAGCACTCGATCTCGCCTGGCTTGGCAGTGTGGCGGAGGACGCGGCCCTGCCGAACAGGTCGACGGTCAAATTGCTCGACCACGACGGAACGGTCCTCGTTCGCCAACCGGATCCAGAGAACTGGGTGGGATCCTCAGAGTCCGACTCGCTCCTTTTCCATGCGATTCGCAACGCAGGAGGGGAGGGAACGGTGGAGACGACCGGCCGGGACGGAACCCCCCGCCTCTATGGCTTTACAACCCTAGGTGACTCGCCCGGGCAGCAGGCTTATATCGCCGTCGGCATACCTGCTTCCACCGCCTACGCCAATGTCGACCGTGCGCTGACGACGAACTTGGTCGGCTTGGGAATCATCACGGCCTTCGCGCTGGCGGTGGCCTGGATGGGTAGCGAACGCCTGCTCCGGCGGCCGCTGGCTGAGCTCTCGAGCGCCGCCAGCCTGGTGGGCAAAGGTGATTTGAGCACTCGCACCGGCGTACCGCATGATCAAAGCGAACTGGGCCAGCTTGCCCAGTCGTTTGATCGGATGGCCGAGGCTCTAGAACGACAGAACGAAGAAAGGGAGGCGTTCGAACGCGCGCTGCAGGCAAGTGAGGAGCAGTATCGTCAGCTCTTTACAGAGATGCACAGCGCGCTTGCACTTCATGAAATGATCTACGACGAGGCCGGAGAGCCTCAGGACTACCGCTTCGTGGGAATCAATCCGGCTTTTGAAGAATTGATGGGTCTGTCAGCCGGGTCGATCGAGGGAAGAACCGCCCGCGAGCTGTCGCTGATTTTTGATGAGGCCTGGCTGCAACGGTATGAGAAGGTGGTGTCCACGGGCGAATCGGCGCGCTACGAAGACTACGTTGAGGAGCTGGATAAGCACCTGGAAGTCTCTGCCTTCCGCCCCCATCCCGGACATTTTGCGGCCCTGATGACCGACATTACAACTCGCAAGCAGGCTGAAGCCAAATTCCGCCGTCAGCTTCAGAGATTGCGGGCGCTGCGGGCCATCGACCTGGCCATCGCTTCGAGCCTGGATCCACGCGTCACGATCGATGTGCTCCTGGACCAGGTCACCCAAGAATTGGAAGTCGACGCCGCCTGCCTGCTGGTCTTCGACCGTCACATGCGCACGTTGACCTTCCAGGCTGGGCGCGGCTTCCGCACCGAAGCGCTGCGCCACACGCGCCTGAAGCTGGGCGAAGGACAGGCGGGTCAAGCAGCCCTGAAGCGGGAAATCATCCGACTCCCCGACCTCCAAGGCTCGTTGGACGGGCTCTCGCGCTCACCCCTGCTTGAACATGAGGGTTTCGCCTCCTATTACGCGGCGCCGCTGGAAGCCAAGGGCCGAATCTTGGGCGTGTTAGAGGTCTTTCACCGAGATCCTCTTACGCCCGACCAGGATTGGTTCGACTTCCTGGAGGCCCTGGCGGGACAAGGTGCGATCGCGATCGAGAACTCGGAATTATTCAATGAGGTCCAGATCTCCAATCAGGAGCTCGTCCAAGCCTACGATACGACCCTTGAGGGCTGGGCGAGAGCGTTGGAGCTGCGCGACGACGAAACCGAGGGCCACAGCGCCCGGGTCACTGAGTTGACCGTCCGTCTGAGTCGCTCCATGGGCGTATCCGACTCCGAATTGGTCAACTTTCGGCGCGGCGCCCTTCTCCACGACATTGGCAAGATGGGCATTCCGGACAGAATCCTGCTCAAACCTGGACCGCTGAACGAGGAAGAATGGGAGATCATGCGCCGCCACCCGGTGTATGCCTATGAGCTTTTGGCGCCGATTAACTTTCTACGCCAGGCCATTGACATCCCGTATTGCCACCATGAGAAATGGGACGGTTCCGGCTATCCCAGGGGCCTATCGGGGAACAAGATTCCACTCCCCGCAAGAATCTTTGCAGTCGTGGACGTCTGGGATGCTTTACGATCCGATCGGCCTTACCGGAAGGCTTGGGAAGAGGACCGGGCGCGGGAGTACATCCGGGATCAGTCCGGCCAGCATTTTGACCCACAGGCCGTTGAGGCCTTCTTGCAATTAGACCTCGAGCTGCCCGAAGGGATCGCCTTCGACTAGGGGGCCGCCGGGCGAACAGCCAAGCCGATTCACTTGACCGCGGTGGGCAACGTGGACGCTTGGGGCGCCCCTCAGTGGTTCCTCTATGAAAGTTAATCGACCGTCAGCCTGCACCCGATGGGCATCTATGCTGGGAGTTCCTGAACCTCACGAATGCAGGGTGGGCTCCCATGCCCGGCCGGCGGCACGCGGGCGCGCGGGACCCCCCGCTCCGGAGATTCATACAACCTCTGTCAGCCATCGAAACCACGTAGAGGGAGTACTGGGGCCCTCAGTCTAATGCTGTGAACCCATGGCGCCCGGTAACCTGCCCAAGTCCAATCTGTATTCGGGGTTTGGAGAATCTTGCGCCGACCTGGAGCCGCTCGCCTCCGGGATCACCGCCGCGATGGCGAGCTATTCGCGGTGCATTCTGCCTACGACTTGGCGCCTACTCCAGCTCCCAAGGGGCGTCCAGGTCCACCTTCATCTCACGATCCACCCAGAAGACGCCCACTCCGAGGTCCTGAAAGGCGTGATCTATCGGGCCTTCGAACTTACGATGGAGCTCGGTCTTTGGGAACGCTACGGCCACCCTTCGGTCCTCGGCCAGCTCGACGTCGCCGAGCATCTTGGCCGCCTTGTAGAGCGCGTCGGCGACATGATCCTTCGTTTGGGCGCTGTTGAAGGCCTTCCCGAGCGTTGAGCTGCTTTCTTTAGAGCTCGTCTCACCTTTGACATCGACGTATATCTTCGTTTCATCCGAGTCCACCCGGGCGGCAATGATGTCGACACCCGGGTGCATCGAAGTGAGAGCTTGTTCGACGTCAAAGGAATGATTTTCCAGGAATTCGCAGATCGCGTCCACCACATCCTGGTGATAGACAAGTGACACAGACGTACCTCCTCTTCTTGGAAACTGCCACATTAAGTCTAAGCTATCGGCACGACCCAAGCAGCCGATTAGCTCTCCATCGGGATGCACGCTCCGTCCACGGAGGAATCCTTCCTCCGTCATGGGGATGCAGGTCGGGCTCGTTCCTTGAATACGGTTGTCCTGCTGCGCCGCTGTTCGCACGGAGCTCCGTGGGACTACTTCCCCCTCCCCGGCCTCCGCACCGGGGCCTTCAAGCCCCAGGCACTCTCCCAAGCACCTCAGCAAACCGAGGGATGGCCCGCTCGATCATGCCGTCGTTGGCGGTCAGCGAGATGCGGAAGTAGCCGGGCATTTCGACGACCCGACCCGGCAGGCACAGCACATCCTGTTCCGCCAGCATATCGGTGAAGGCCACGTCGTCCTCCATCGGCGACCGCGGCAGCAGGTAGAAAGTCCCTTCCGGCAAATGGACGTCGTAGCCGTGTTCGCGCAGGGCCGAGACCAACCAGTCCCTTTTGTACTGCAGATGTTCGACGTCGATCGAGAGGGGTTGGATATCGGGCAGGGCGTGCTGTAGGAGCGCATTCGTGCTGGCAAAGCCGCTCAGCAGCTGGGTCGAGGCCACGGCCGTTCTCATTCGCTCGCGATTGGGCATCCCCGGTGGCAGTGCAACGTATCCCAGCCGCTGGCCGGGCGTGAGCAGCGTCTTGCCGTAAGTGTAGACCATAAAGGTGTGGGGATAGTAGTCCGTCGGAGTGGGATAAGTGCGGCCGTCGTACAAGATCCGACGGTAGGCCTCATCGGAAAGCAGGTAAATCCTGCGCCCGTTTTGCTCACTGGCCTTCTCCAAGATGTCCGCCAGCGCGCGCAGCGTGGCGGGCGGATAAATCTTGCCGGTGGGGTTGTTGGGTGAGTTGACGATGATCAGCCGCGTCTTATCGCTGATGGCGGATTCGATGGCCGCCAGGTCGAGGTCGAAGCTGTCGGGATCGATCTTGACGCGCACAGGATGACCGCCGCTGTTCAAGATCATGGCTTCGTAAAAAAACCAGGGAGGGCTGTTGAAGATCACCTCGTCGCCGAAGTCCAAAGCCGTGTTGAGCACCACATCCAGCGCGCCGGTGGCGCCGTTGGTCATAAAAATGTCCTCGGGCTCGAAGGGTTGACCGAACAGCTCGGTCAGCGACCCGGCCACCGTGTCGACGGCTTGAGGCTCGTTGAACTTGTACGCGTACCAATCCTTGTTTTGAGGGATGGCCGCCTTTTCCAGGGCATCCACAAAGCCCTGCAGCGGCATCTCGTGCGGGTTTCCCAGCGCGAAGTCGCAGGCATCATCGCCGGATCGCTTCACCCATTGCGCGTATTTGGCCAGAAACTGATCGACCTGAATAAATGCCTCGTGGGCGCTCTTGACGTGGGATGGGGCTTCATCTGGCAGCATCTCTTTCATCTCCAATGGGCGTGGTCACCGATGTCAATCTGGCGCGTTGTCGATTTGAGCCCGCTGCTTTTCAGCAGGCAATATTCGATCACTGTGCGCATGTTACTACAGTGCAGCGACCGATGACGCCTGAATGATTTTCCACCAGCCACGTGGAAGCTGCCACAGTTTTTCCAGCGCCAGCCGCTCACAAAGTCATCCCGCCCATGGGCTACCGGAATCCTTCGTATGCTAGCTCACGAAAGAACGGTTGCGCAGACCATACGCCATGAGACTCAACCAGCCGAGCAATGCGGCGACGTAGATCCGCTGGCCGAGTCCCACCAGACCCACTGAGTCAAGAACCGTAAATGTAACGACCAGGAGAATGGGGGCGGCGACGGCCAACCAAAGCAGCAGCCAATTTCGGCCAGCCAGCATGCCGGCGCGCCACAACCGGACGGATAGGATCAGCATGGCGACCATCAGGGCCAAGAAGAAGAGCCCGGAAACCTGATTGTGGATCTCGCCCGCAGTCGTCTGCGGACCGCCCGGCGGGTCGCTGCGGAACAGAGCCACCAGGACCATAAGCAGCGCGGAAACGGACAGGAACAACAGGGCTGCCCAGGGTTTGGAACCAAATGGTGAGGCCGTGAACAGCGAGGTCACGAGAGCCCCCATGCCGGCCGCGAGCGCGAGAAACGCAACCACCATCAGGAATCCAAATCTTCCGGTTGCATAGTCACTTATGTACGTCGCGAGCGGCGGCAGGTCCGGCTTTAGAAAATGCAGGACGACCAAGATGCCGATGAACGCCAAGAACAATCCCAGCGCAACACCTGCGGCTTGGTTTTCATCCCGGCTTGTTCTCGGCGCTTGCGGGTGCTCCACATCGGCTACGGGATCAGACATCTTCGATCAACCTCCAACCGGTCCAGGGAGCGGTGATCTGACGGGCAAGCCGGCCGGGCGCGGAAACGACCCGCAGCACAAAATGGAGCGCTCGGCGCTCGTTGCTGCAAACTCGTCAACGCTCACCCCGATGAGCAGCGTGACAAGGGCATCACGCTTTGGCCCGCCCGGATGGATGACCGCGTTGCCGCCCCCCTGGTCATGGGCGTCCCTCTTCAAATTCGAGCATCTCCTGCAGAGTAAACGGTCGGTCAAAGGTGAACGCCATGGGGGTTGGACCACGTTCATGAAGGTGAGCGAGCCTCCGGCCGATCTCCTTTTCCGTCGGCATTTCGCCGGCAGGCCACCAGCAAAGCACATACGCCGGTCGGTCCGGGCGCAGAAACCATTCGGCCCTCCGATCCAGCATTTCCGAATGCTCACCGGTAAAAGTGAATTGGCGCAGGTCGTCGATCGACTCCCAGAGGGAGACGTTAGGCAGGTCGAGCCCCCTGAAGACGGCCCCCTCATCGGGAAGTGTCGGTTGGGCGACAAAACCCGGACTTCCCCGGGCAAGCGCGTCGATTTCATCCATCCGCTCGACGAAGCCCCTCATCACCGGATCCTCGAGATCGGCTCGAGCCCTGGCGACATTCGCGTGCAGGAGATGATATCTACCCATCGCCAAAGTTTCCCTTCTCGCCTTCCCCAGCCCGAGCAGCCCGGGTCCGATCGGGTCATCCGTCATGCTCAGGCATCCCTGGGCACGACTCTACATTTAATTAAACGCGCGTTCTATCGCCGACGCGGAGATCACCGCAATCCGCCTCGACGGCCCGATCGGGGAGACTCCGACACAATGGAGATCAACCCCCATCCAGAGGGCATGGCACGCCCGGTACAGTGGGCCTTCGTGATGCCTCGATCGCGGGTTTTACCTATCCCAATCGATTGCCGCACCTCCCCATCCAGCAACTCGATCAACCCCATAACGCCCAACGGGAAGTAGATGGATGGGATATACACAGCCGAGAGACAGATCCCAGCGATCCAAGCTCAAAATCTTCGCTTCTTGAGCTCCTTCACCACGGTCTCAATTAAAACCGCAAACCCGATATCCAGGGATGCAGTGCAAAATCCCCCCAACGTCATCCTTGAGGCGGCTCTTGCCCGAACAAAATCGGGCGCGGGTCTACTTGTGGGCATCAGGATACTGATCTTCCACAAGTTGCAGCTCGAGGCCATGCTCGAGGAAGGCCTTTAGGCCAGCAAGTACGATCGTGAATCCGCCCTTTGAATCCATCGCCTGTGCCACTTTCTCGTCGTCGGTGCCGTCAAAACCCCAGTTGGAAATGCTGACCAGTGTGGCGTTGTCTGCCCGAGCAGTGAACAGCCATTCCACCGAGGTTGCCCCGCCATTTCCTGACCACTCTATGAGAATGCGTTGATTCTTCTCAAGCGCCCGGGTTTTGACCTGTGCAGAAGCGCCATACATCTCCCATTCCCATCGGACGTTCTTGCCCGGCTCCAACGGTCCGCTGCTCTTGGTAAACCAGAATTTCGTTGTAATCGCGGGATCCACGAAAGCCTCGAATACCTCATCAACAGGTTTTCGGATGAGCATCTGCGCCGTTGCGATCGGTTCTTCCTGGAGCATCATCCGACGCCTCCTGAACTTCTGGCTTCTAGGCTTGCAGGTATGAGCGCCTGACATCGGCGAACTCAGCGGAGCAGGCTGCAAAGTACGCTCCATTATAGGGCCGGAGCGAAAGCAGAGTGGCCACGAACTCGCCCTTCCATAGCCCGGCCGTCAAGGCCCTTTTACAAGGAGAGGCGAATCGGGTCATTCTCGGCTTCACGATATCCGCGACACTGACGGTGAAAGGCTGGCCAAACCGCCGGGGTGAGCCCGATTGCGTTCTGCGTTCTGACAGCCTCAAATACCTGGATCGAAGTTTCAGCGTCTTTCCCAACGCCGGTAGATGATCACCGCTCCCCCCACGACGGCCAACCAGATCACAAGGTCGACCGCCAGCAGCCCGACGCTCAAGGCGCGACACGTGCCTGGCTCCGGGCAGGGTCCCCAAGTTTCGTAGAACGCGAACGGAGAGCCCCAGCTCCAGATATCGGTCATCCGACGGGATTGAACCCAAAACCGCAGCCAGCTCGTGCTCCCGAACAATGCCAGGCCCATGGCGAGTATCCTGACAACGTTCCAGGGCTGTTTCATGGCTCTTCCTCATGCCGCCGTCGGCTCGACTGTTGCCCACCATACCCCTTCATGGGTGAACCCGCCACCACATGAGTGCGGCTCCAGCGGATTCGAGGGCGAGCCCGCCGAAGCAGCCACTTCATGTCCCCTCACTCTCGACGATGCCGGGAGGGGGACGGCGGCCTTCATTCTCCGATGGCCGTCCAGGGCGGCAGGTCCACCTCCGAGGCTTCTCAACTGACGACGCGGTAGTGAAGATACACCATGCCGTTTGCGAACCGGCGTTCGCCCAACAACTCAAGAGTCAGAGACAGATCATCCGGCAGTGACCGCTTGCCGTCCCCCACCGTCACCGGCGCCAGGAAGAGGTGGCACTCGTCTACCAGGCCGGCGCGGAAGGCTTCAGCGGCAAGCTCGGCCCCACCGACGAGAAGATCGCTCCCGGCTGCCGCCTTCATCCGATGAACCGTTTCGGGATCGAACTCGCGCTCGATGCGCGTCCGGCTCGTAGGGACCGCGTCCAGAGTCCTCGAGTACACCACCTTGTCGGCCGCTTTCCAAATTCGGGCAAAGTCCTGCATGACGCTTGATGGGTCCCCCAGAGCGGGTTCGGTCTCCCAACCGAGCATCACTTCATACAAGCGGCGCCCGTACAGGTATGTGCCGACCGGCCGCAGGAGGTCGTTGATGAAAGCGTGCGCCTCCTCGTCCGGCACCGCCCAGTCGAACGCGCCGGTCTCGTCCTCGATGAATCCATCGAGCGACGAAATCGCCGAGTAGATCAGCTTGGCCATTTGCCGCCTCCAAGGTCCCGAGCCGTCAGCCCCTTGCGAACTTGAGGTGGACCACGTTCTCCGCGGCGATGGTTCTGACAAGTTCCAGGCCGTGGAGATCATTGCCGACGCCGTGGAAGAGCCTTTCACCCCTGCCCAGGAGCGCCGGCACCAGGTGGATCTCCATCTCATCGACCAGTCCTTCGGCGAGATACTGTTGGGCCGCGTTCGCCCCCCCGCCGAGCGACACATCCTCCCCATTCGCCGCCTCCATCGCCCGCTGCAGGGCGGCGTGGATCCCATCGGTCACGAAGTGGAACGTCGTTCCCTCTTGCATCTGGAGGGGCTCGCGCGGGTGGTGTGTAAGCACGAACACGGGATGATGGAAGGGCGGGTCGTCTCCCCACCACCCTGTCCAGGGATCATTCTCCTCCCACGCCCCGCGGTGTCCGCCGAACATGTTGCGGCCCATGATCGTGGCGCCGATATGGCTTCGATTCTCCTCCACGACCTGGGTGCTCTCGTTCACCTCGCCCCCTTCCATCCCCAGCCGCTGGCGAAACGCGGCCAGTGCAAAGGCCCACTCATGGAGGCGCTCTCCCCCCATGCCCAAGGGTTGATCGGGACTCTGGTCGGGGCCCGCGACGAAACCGTCCAGCGACATGGAGATGTTGAAGCGCAGCTTTGCCATATCGTTCCTCCGAAATATGCCATTTCAAATCGCCCGCTGTCGGTGAGCTTCATGAGCCACGGAAGGTTCCTGAATGATTTCCCGAGGGGAGACCGAGGTGGGGAGCTGCCGCCCTGGGCGAAGGAGCTGGCGTACTCCGCCGCGTTCTGATGGTTCCAGCTCTCGGACAACGGGTGATGGCGCGGGCGAACTGCGGATACGTCACACGGATCAGGGGGCATACCGGATCGTTTACTCTATGGCCCACGGTCCCCACGTTTCGTTGAAAGGCGAGAGCAAAGCGCCCCGCGATTAACGACCCGAGGATGTGTCCTCGAGGATCGAGCCGCCGGGGTCGAAGTGCAGGTGGAGGTTCACTGGAGAGCGGCGGCGCCTGGGAGACGCGTCGCGTTTGTCGACGTTAGGAGCTCAACGGATGATTCGGTCCTCGATCTCCCACGCATGGTCAACTGCATGCCAGGCGAGTCGGCGCACGAAGAAACGCGGCGCCCACCGCCTGCCTCCTCGGGGACCTTTCCTGGGCATTTGGCCGTCAGCGGCCGCCTCCAGCCCTCGGAATACGTCATTCCGGATCCGGTTCTTCCACTCACCGACGGTTTCCTCCTCGACGTCCGCCAGGTTGTAGCCCAGTCGTTTCAGATAGCTCTGCTCTCCGGCGATCACATGATCGGTGATCTCCGCAAGGTCACGGCCGCCGCCCCTGGGACCTTTTTGCAGGGCCCTCTCTTCTGCGCTCTCGGCGACCTCATCGAAGACTTGCCAGCAAGCGCTCAATATTCGCTTCGTCCGGGCGAGCTCTTGATTCCCAATCGGATCCCAATCATTCGGAAGGGACGCGTCCGGCGCTCCGAAATCCGTGGTGGAGGTCCCCTCCAACCGAGCCACAATATTGAATGAGGAAGGTTCCTCGGGGATTCGAAATTCCAGATCGGCCATTCCCGCCACCTTCGAGTAGCGCGGCGTGTAGTCCACCAACGCCTGAAGCGCCGATCCTTCGTCTTTGTCGGATCGACACCATCCAGGCCAGTCGAGCGCCACCGCGAAGACCTTCTTTTGCCCAACTTCGAGGTAGACATTGTACGCAGCATCCGCTGCCGGCATGTCCACTAACTCCATTCCCAGCGACGCACGATGGGCACTTCTGAGGCCTCCCTTGTTGCGGTGGGCATATACCCGGGGAACACTAAACGAGGGCCTTATGGCCTCCTTCTGACAGACGCCGCGCCGCCAAATCGCAATACTCCCGGGAGGTGTCGTAGCCGACAAAGTGTCGATTGAGCTGGGCAGCTGCGAGACACGTGGTCCCCGATCCCAGGAATGGATCGAGGACGGTATCGCCCACGTAGCTGTATAGCCTGATCACCCGGGAGGCCAGGGCGACAGGGAAGGGGGCGGGATGTCCTACCCTCTTGGCCGATTCCGGCGAGATGTTCCAAACGGATAACGTCGAGTCCAGGAACTCGTTCCTCGAGATGTCCGACTCGCCTCTGTCGGGTCTCGAATAGGCCTGCTTTGCCAAGACCAGAATGTACTCGTGGATATCTCTCAGCCTCGGAGCTTTTGCGCTCATCCAGCTTCCCCAGGCACAGCTTCCACTCGCGCCCTGGGCCTTTTGCCAGATAATCTCTCCCATGGGCAGATATCCAACGTCCAAGTGTTCCTGCCAATACAGAGAATGCAGGGCGAGGTACGGCTTTCTGCCAACATTGGCGACGTTGATGAGGTACCGCCCACCGGGGCGTAGGACCCTGAATACTTCCTTGCCGACGTCTTTGATCAACTCTAGATACTCAACAGCATCGATGTCGTCGTCATAATCTTTGCCGACGTTGTACGGGGGTGACGTAAAGGCGAGCGCAACCGAATTGTCAGGTACTTCATTCATGGAAGTGGACGAGGAGCAGTAGATCTTGTCCGCCCATTCGCCTAACGGAGGGACTTTAATCTCCTCAAGCTTCTCCTCAGGCAGCGGTGTATTGCGGGCGGTGGAGAGCATGTTTCTGGCGTAGAAACGGCTGGAGTCGTGGGATTCGCGCTTGCCGGTGCCGAATGAGGACGTCTCTGTACCACTCACAGAACGGGGCCTTTCCTCCAAGGGGCGGTCACCACCTGGCATTGTAGCAACAGATGTTCACATCGCAAGCCGCGGGGAGTAGAGGCTTGGGCTGCGAGGATGGGGGATGGTTGGAAGGCCGACCAAAGATGGGCTCCCTCCCTGACCTCGGCGTGATTAGCGGAGCACACAGCCAAGAACGCTGCACTATTTTCCGGGGTGCAGGGGAGGGCAGCGGCCGGCCCCGTTCCCCGCGACTGTGATGCGCTCGATCTGCCTCGAATTGCGAGCCGTCTCAACTCCCCTGCCCCGAACCGGATCCGTTGCCGTAAGCGACGTCGACGATCCAGCACTGTATGCTGGGCCGCAGGTCCCACCTCATCTACGCTGTCGGAGGCGCCCCATCCAGCGAGCGCCGGAGGTGCCGCGTTCCTGGCGGCG
>CAZFCJ010000078.1:0-8025 GCA_964517315.1 uncultured Anaerolineaceae bacterium
CCATGTTCTTGAGGAGAGAGTTATGAGGGCTCCGAATCCCGAGTCCCGGATCCCGAGTCCCGGATTTCCAATCCCCAGTCTCCAGCTTCCCATCACCAATAGAAACACGACCAAGACACAAAGGCCTCCCTTTGTGTTCTTCTCGTTATCCCTTTGGGCTCTTTGTGTTGCTGACCGCCGGATTCTCTACAATCCGCCCTCTCCGTCCACCCTCCATTCGCGCGCTTCGGTGATGCTGAAATCCGTCAGAATCTCGACGACGTCGTCTTTGCAGTCCTCGACGCGCAGGTTGTACTTGCCGGAGGACACGTTGAATGAGATCCGGCCCTCCGGGGGCAAGTAGGCGTTCCGAGGCAGCGCGTTCGGCCCCCACCCCTGACTGTTGTGGGGGACGATGAACAGGAAGCACAGGTTACGGCCGGCTTCATTGATGATCGTGATCGGGAATGGGTTGACCAAAGGCCGCGGGGTCGGGCTGCTCACCGGAGTCGGACGCGGGGTCGGAGTGGCGGGCGCGGCGACCACCTCCACCCCGTCGATCCCGCCGCTGGTCTCGATCAATCCGCTCCAGATCCAGCAGTCGATTCCCTCGACGCGGACCTGCCACCACAGCGGACCAAAAAACTCGCTCTGACCGACGATAAGGTGTGAACTGCCGGCGCGCGAAGTCGTGACCACGTCATATATGATGCCGGGGCCCCGGCGGCAGTTGGCGTCGGTTGTGATGTTCGCCATCGGTCGCCCCAGCGTGGGGGACGCGGTCGGCGTTTCGGTCGGCGTGCTGGTCGCGGTCGGTTCCGGCGTCGCCGTTGAGGTGGGTGTGGCCGGGAGGGCGGTCGGCGTCGAGGTCGGCTGTTCAGCGGGAGGTGTAGCCGGAGCGCAGCCGGCCAGCCCGACTGCGATCAGGACAAGCCACGCGGCGATCTTGCCGGCATGCCGCCAGCGAGTTCTCTCATTGGATTGCATTGGTTGGAAATCCCTCCTCGGGTGAGGTTTAGTTGGGGTGGAAGGAGTTCAATTAAATGTTAACAAATTCTCTGCAGTGGTCGCCTTCGTCCGGACTGAATTGTCGTCATCGACATTCAACCAAGCGCGTTTTGCCGGAGGTTATTTGCCGTTTGGAGGCTCTATTGCAGCTCGGTTCCGGTCGGCATCCCCGGGTACAGGTTTAATGGAATCGCCATCGGCCTGAGGGTTGAGCGTCCGCTTTCGTCTCCTGCGCAGGCGTTTCGCCTCGAATCATTCCTGGACCTGCCGGAAAGAGACGAGCTCCAGACCCGTGCCCGCTTCCTCCGCCGGAATCGGAAATTCCATCCCGCTCATGTTCAACGCGGTGGTCAGGGTCTCCGTGCCCAGCAAGCCCACACCGCGCGAGTACCATTGGTGGGCTGTGCTGGTGAAGGACGGCGACAGGTCCACGCCTTCCATACTCATATTCACCGTCATCGAGGTCTCTTGGCGGATCTTGAGGGCTTCATTGAAGGTTCCGGCGGGCACGCTGAGGCGCTCAAATGCCGCCTCGCCGGCGCCGGCCGTCGACCACGTCATCATCCATGGGCTTTCCTCGAAGTTCAATTCGAAAGTTTGGCCTTCGACCGGGCTGCTTGTGACCGACCCTGAGAGAAGGATCTCAGTCTCCCACTGATGATCCCAGTTGTTCTGCTCGAAGGTCTCCAAGCTGGGAAGGAACTCGCCACCGCCGTGCGTATAGGCGAGGTCGACGGTCCCTGCAGCGCCGCCAGGAAGGGAGGATAGGCTCATAGCCAAGGTTGGGAAGGTCAGGATGGCCCCCTCCTGACAGCTCACCGTGTACATGGCGGTGACTCCCAAAGAGGGGCTTTCCATCCGGATGGCGGCCTGGGTGTCGGTGACGTCGTGGACCGTCCACGTGAAGGAGGGGCCGCCGGAAGGCGTCGAGGTCGAGCTTGCACTCGGTTGAGCTGTGGCCGGAGACGACCGCTGTCGGTAGGTCCATTGATTGCCAACTTCCAGCGGCAGCAACGGGTTGGCGCACTCACCCTCGGCGATGGGGAGCGAGGTGGTTTGCCGTTCGGATCCGGCCGGAGTGCTCCCCGCGGCCTCTTCGGTGATTGGGGCAGCGGGTGTGGCCGGCTCGGTTGAGTCAGTGCGCTCACCACCAAGGCCTAGGACGTTGCATGACAGGCTTCCGGCGGCGAGCACGACCAGAGTGATCCACACACGACTTCTGCTTCTCTCGGATATCCGGGTGCGCAACATAAACCTCCTACTCCATGGGAAAGGACGGATCGTGAATTATATAGCGACTGGGTGAAAAGGTGGACATTGCTGGCGGGCTACCGGCCCGAGGAGGCTCACCAGAAAGGCACGAAGCGCACGAAGGAATATCTATAAGAATAGAAAGAGAGAGCTTTGAGTCTTGGTGTCTTCGTGTAATCTCTTTTGTAACTGGTAACGGGTCATTGGTTGACTGGAGAGCGATGAATGTGGACCCGGAATCGGGGATCCGGGCTCGATGTCGGTCGCTAGGTGCTCGTTGCCAGAAGCCAGCGATCAGAGGCTTCTGGCTCACGGCTGGGGGCTCGGTACAGCGCGCACGCCGGCTGCCTTTGACCGTTGCCTCCCAGCTCGATCTGCCAGGCTGTGTTGCCTGCCTCCCCCGGTTGCGCGAATCTAACCGATCCTGTAATCTCGGTGGGTCATCTAGGAGGGGTGCGCTGCGCAGGCCGCTTCTGCGATCCCGGTGCGCCCCTGAGCGTTCGATCTAGGAGAGTTCGGAATGGATGCCGGGGCATGCCGCAATTGTGGTGCCAGCCTGGGATCAAACCAGGCGTTCTGCACCGAATGCGGAACCCCGGTCCAAGCTCCACAGCGCCAGTCTGAATCCCGCCCATCGGCGCCGCAGCCGGGCGCAGAACAGACCTCACTGCAGCGCTCGCTGGCCGGCCTGGGAATCCCGGTTGGTTTGAGCACTATCGTGGGCTTCTTCGGCGCGCTGATCGTTGGGGTGATCGTGCCGCGCGTACTGCCGTTTATTCTGCCCATCTTCTATCCTATTCTGAACGAGCTCACCGGGGGCTCTCCGGATCCCGTCAACCGCTTCGCCATGACCAGCCTGACATTCCTGAGCAGCTTCGTCGTGTCCTTCGTGTTTGGCTTCCTGCCTAGAACTTTGAGGCGCGGATGACCTCGGTTGGAGGCGGCGTTCGCACGGATCGACGGGCCCTGTTCACATTGATCGGCGTGGCCGCGGCGTCGGTTTCCGCGGCCGCGATCGTTGCTCATGCCCTCGGCTGGTTGCCGCTTTACTTCACGGTTGATCTCCTCGGCTTGCCCTCCTTAGTGATCCTGCTTCTCCTCGGAATCTACGCACATCGCATCCGCGAACGGGAGTTCCTGCGCCGCCTGACGGTTGGTGTCCTGGCGGGGGTCGTGGCCACCGCGGCGTATGACCTCAGCCGGCTGCTGATATGGCAAGCCGGGCTCGTTCAAATCAATCCCTTCGTCAGCCACCCGATTTTCGGCATGCTGATCACCGGGGCCGGTGTGGAGACGCTCCGGTCCGTTGTGGTCGGGTGGGGGTATCACTTCTGGAATGGGCTGGGATTCGGAATCATGTACACGCTGATCGCTGGTCCCGCCCACTGGGCCTACGCGGTGCTGTGGGCTCTCTTTCTCGAAATCGCCTGGCTGACGGCGATGCCCGCCGCGGTCGAACTGCGGCTCAATCCCCAGCTTGTCGTGGTCGGCGTTATGGGTCACCTCGCCTACGGCGCCGGGTTGGCGGGCGTGACACGCCGAAAGCTGGCCCCAACATGAGCGCCTTCCTCGTCTGGGAAACGAGCGCCATGAAGCGCCGACGGAAGGGACTGCTGCTCGGATTGGCGACCGCCTGCGCGCTTGGGTTCTCACTGATGACCTGGTTCCCGGCGGCGGCGGCAGACTGTGACGAACCAACTGATTGTGCCTTGGCGGCCGACACCGCCAGGAGCCCCATGGTCCCCATCGCCGGCGCGGCAGCGGGCGCGGCCGCGGCGGCGGTCGCCGGGCGCGTCGTGGGCGGAGCGGCGGCGGGCGCGACCGGCGGGACCTCGTCGACGGCCGGCGTGGGTGCGTCTGCACCGCCCCTGGTTACCGATCAGAAGGTGGTCTCGGGCCAGGAAGCCCTCGATCGTCTGATCGACATGGGAGCCAGCCACGACGGCGATTGCGTGCACGTGCCCTCAGGGCTGTCGGCCATGCCCTCCGGCGTGCGCGGTGTGGGCTGGACGACAACCCGGGCCCATCCCACGGATCCAAACAAGCGCTGCTTGGATCCGGACCACACTGCGATCGCCGTCGATTGGCAGCACCCCCCGGGGCCGACCACCCAGACTTGGATCGAGCCGAGCGGAACGCCCGCCGAGCGGATCACTGACATCGAAGACGGACTCACGGATCTCGGCTTCCCGTCGCCGGGCCGGGTCACGACGGCGAGCGGGGAGACCTTTGTGCGCGCCCCTGAGAACCTCCCCGACAACGCCGGCGGGATCGCCCACGGCACGCGCACGGTGATCGATCCTGCCACGGGCGAGGAAGTCGTGGTGATCGACCCGGATCGGCCAGTTGCCGTCGATCACTGGCCGCGGCAGCCTGCGCCCTCGCCGATGCCGCCGTCACCCACTCCGCCACCGCCCTCTCCAACGCCGCCACCTTCGCCGACCCCACCGCCGCCGTCACCGACTCCGCCACCCCCCTCGCCGACGCCACCCCCGCCGTCGCCCACCCCGCCACCTCCCTCACCGACGCCACCTCCGCCGTCGCCTGAACCTCCGCCGCCCTCGCCAAAGCCACCCAAGAAGACGTACGTCTTCGGGATGTCGCCGGTGTTCGCCGCCGAAGCGGGTGAGATCGCGGTCGGCTCGATCATGTGCATCAAAGTGCGGGCTATCCATGGCGGGACCGGCGAGGGCTACCTGTTTTTCAAGGGCGTCGGAGGAGGCTTGGGGACGCCGATCTCCGTCTGGGGGCCGGGCTCGGAGAGCGAGGTCGTAGCTACGGTTCCGATGACGGTTTCGCAATTTGCGGGGGGCGGCGCGGTCGGTGGGGCTGGGATTGGAGCGGTCATCGTGGGGGGTTCCTTCAATAGCATCATCTTTTTCTGTGGCCCGCTTCCCAATGTGTACTGGGTGCCGTGGGGGTGGGCGTGGGGCGCAGGGGCGGGGCTCTCCGGGACGGCAGGGCTGTGGAATTATCACAGCACTCCTGAGTCCGTGCTGGTCGACCTGACCAACACGCTCAGTTTTGGGCCGTTGGGGTTGAGCGCCGGCCAGAAGGAGATGGCCGAGCACATGACCCAATTCCGGGAATGGCTGCTCTCATCTTGATCGAAGGCGTGGGAGCGAGGTTGCTTGCTGCAGAAAGTTCGCGCGGAAAGAGTTGGGGATTGACGTGACCGCTCCAGAAGTGAGCGTGCTGATCCCGGCCCACAACGAGGGCCACTGGCTGGAGCGAACGGTGCGGGCGGTGCGCAGCGCAACTCGCCATCGCTCCTACGAGATCGTTGTCGTGGACGACGGCTCCAGCGACGGGAGCTGCTCGTTTCTGCGGGCGCGGAACGCGCACAGCGGGCGGGTCCGTTGCGTGCGCGGGCGGGGGCTGGGCGTGGCCGGCGCGCGCGCGCTCGGTGCGAAGCATGCCCGTGCACCCCATCTGGTGTTCATCGACGCACATGTGCTGCCCGCCCCGGGATGGTTGGGGGTGATGATGGCCATGCTCGTCGATCCGAGCGTGGGGTTGGCGGGGGTCGAGGTCCGCGACGTGCACAATGAGGACTACGTCGGACACGCTTACGTGCCGGCCAATGCGAACCTCAACGCGGCATGGGTCGCCCCGCGGGGCGCCGCGCCCTATGAAGTGCCGGCCGTGATCGGCTGCTGCATTGGACTCCGACGGGAAACCTACGACGCGATGGGCGGTTTCGATCCCGGCAGCGTGAGTTGGGGGGTTGATGATATCGAGCTCTCGCTGCGGGCGTGGCGCATGGGGTACCGGTGTTTGGTATCGCCGGAGGCCCACGTGGCGCATTGGTTCAAGGACAACGCCGATCGCAGCTACACGATCTCCTGGGAGGATTACGACGTCAACCTATTACGCTGTGCATTCACCTATTTTCGGGGGCCACGATTGGCCGGGATCCTGGCCAACGCCGCGCAGCGCAGGTCGTTTCGGCGATCGCTCGCTCGGGTTCATCGGGATCGCGAGTTCTGGCGGAGGCGGGCTTGGCTGCGATCGAGATTCTCCCGCGGTGAAGCCTGGTACTTCGAGCGCTTTGCGCCTGAGCTGGCTCCCATGGAGAACCGACTGAGAAAGGCATTGCAGGACCAAAGGAGACGGCAGTCAATGAGGATCGAAAAGCATGTAAGCTGCCCGCAATGCGGCGCAAAGAATCTGGGCGTGCAGGAGCGCTGCCTGCTGTGTCAGGCTCCGCTTCCGACCCCAGAGGCGGCGCGCGCGGCCGTCGCCGAGCAGGGGCAGAAGGCGGACAGGTCGCACTGCAGCAACTGCGGTGAGGCGCTCAAGCCCGACGTGCGCTTCTGCACCAACTGTGGACATCCGGTGGAGTCGGCGTGAACCGCTGCCCCAACTGCGGGGCGACCGTCGGGGCGGACGAACGGTTCTGCGGGAAGTGCGGCCACCAGCTGCTCCCTCAGGAAGGGCCGGCAACCGGCGATCGTCCAATCAAGGCGGGGCGATCCAGGAAGTGGATCGTGCTGCTCGGTCTGGTGGGCCTGATCGCGCTTTGCGGAGCGTGCTTGTCCGCATACATTTTCATCGGTCTCGGCGATGGCGGAGATGTGGTGGGATTAGTCAGCGGTTCGAGTACGTCGATCGTAAATCGAGCTCCTACCAACACATCCGCGCCTCGCGCCGAGATCCATCAAGTGTGGCTCGAGCACAACGTGCCTCATGAAGGTGAGGACTATCTGGTCATTCACATCGAGTTCGAAGTGCCCCGGGCCGAAGCGGAGCGCGTGCAAGTCGTGGCATTGGCCTGGACCGAGGACGGATCGCCTATGGCAGCGCTCGAGCCGAACTATGAAATCCAGGGGCAGGCTGGCATTGGAGATGTGGGGGTTGTCGAATACAGCCCGATCACCTATTGGGACGATTACCAACTTTGGGTACCGTACTACGCATTGCGCGTGGGGGAGAATCATTACTGGACGGTTAAAGTGACGGATTCGTCCGGAAGCACCTTTGACGCGTGGCGAACGGAGTCCTTCTATGTCGAACCCTAGCGCCGGCGACGGTTCAGACTTGGTTTGCGCCAACTGCGGGGCCGAACTGCGGGCCGGATTCCAGTTCTGTCCCGAGTGCGGTCAGCCGGTGGCGGCAACCTCCCGCCCGCAGGAGCCGGCGCCTACAATCCTGGACGTTTCTGAGGAAGGTGATTGGCTGTTGGCCATCTTGAACGGACCGGCCCAAGGCGGCGCGTACCCAGTGGGCGGGAAGCTTGTGCTGGGACGTGAGGAAAGCTGCGATGTGGTCTTTCCCGATCCCAAGGTCTCGCGCCGGCACGCAACAATTGAGCGCATTGATGAGGGCCGGTTCAGCCTCGTCGACTTGGACAGCAGCAACGGGACCTTCTTCCGGGAAGAGCGGGTGGAGAGGGCTGAGCTCATCCCCGGCGCTGAGATTCGGATCGGAGACACGCGGATGACTCTGGTTCCATCCTTTGAATCGTGCCCGAAGTGCGGATCGCCCTTGGATCCTTCGAACAAGTATTGCGGCAATTGCGGACACCCGGTTGGAGAGCCGGCGGAGATTGATCTGGATCAGCTGGCGGCGAATATCGAGGCGCAGCCGCGAGCTAAGGCGGTCCAGTCCGATGTGGTCGACCCTGTGCCCGCTGCAGGGCCAACCGCTTCCAGCTCGGTGGACCCGGGGGGCGCCGCAAGTGCACCAGCGGGCAAGTCCGCCGCAGGTGGCGGTTCCGCGGGCCGCTGGCTGGCGATTGGGTGCGGGGCGGTGGTCCTGCTCACTGCCAGCGTTGTATGCTGTGGA
>CAZFCJ010000078.1:8125-9885 GCA_964517315.1 uncultured Anaerolineaceae bacterium
GGGACCGAGGATCCGTTGATGCCTTACGAAGGAGGCCAAGTCCAATTCGGTCCAACGAAGATGGGTGGGGTGTACTCCACCAGCGAGACCGTCGCGTTCTGGGTTGACGCCAACCGCTGCCAGCCCAGACCGGAGGTCACCTATCTCGAGGAGAAGGCCCCGCTCGACGGCACGCGCGTGCGCAAAGAGGCGTACGGGCCCTGTGCCCAGGGGGCGGAGGTGGTGCTCTATGAGATCATCGGTGGCGGACACACATGGCCTGGCGGTCCACAATACGCGCCGCGAGCGGTGATCGGTCCGATCAGCAGAGAAGGGCATATGGGGGAAATCTTATGGGAGTTCTTCGGCCGCCACCAGCGATAGCGTGATTCGCAGCGGAGATCGTTGCCGAGCTTGGAGGATCGGTGAACCCGACTGCGTACTCCGGCAGCAGTAGTCCGGGATCCATAACCGGCAATCGGGTATGAGAAAGGCGATCCCCGCCTCCCTCTCAATCAGTGCTAGGTGGTAGTGGCTGCTCCTCTCACGGCCCCGTCTCGAGCGTGAAATTGTCGAGCCGGGCGGTCACGCCGCGGCCGAGGCCGAGGAAGCCGACCTCCCCCGCGTCGGCCCAGGGCTGCACCCACCGCTCGCCCGGTTCCGGCTCCTCGCCTGTGAGCGTCAATATCCTTGCATCGTTGAGATCCACCGTCATGACGCGGCCGCCGTTCAAGGATTGGACGACGACTTGGTTGAGACGTCCGGGCGTCAGGAACCCGGCTTGGCCCCGAGCAATCTGATCCCACGGCTCGATTTGGTCGGGTTCGTGGAGATAGAGGCGCCAGCGGTTGTCGTAGATGTTGAAGCCCAACGCGAGCAGATAATCCTCGCGGTCCAGCATGCGGTCTCTGTCCTTATCCACCAGGCGCAACATGACGCCGAACTCGCGGTCGGAGAGTCCCTCTTCAAAGGTGAAGCCGAATGCCATGCGGTATTCGGCGAGCCTCCGGCCGCAGGCCGTGCAAACGACCAGGCAGTTTACGGGCTGGTCGAAGTTGGCGACATCGTTAGCGCACTCCTCGTAGGGCCCCAAGATCAGGCCCCCGTCGGCGATCTGGGCGCCTTCGCCCAGGTCGAAGCTTTGGCTGGCGGACTCGAAATCCTCGTCGACGCTGGCCGACGGCTGGCTGATTTGCGCCCCGGTGTCGCCCGTGCTGTCGCTGTCCTCGCCGGCTTCGCTCTCCGCACTTAGCGTCGCGCGGGCGTTCTCGAGCTGGACCTCCAGCGTGGCGACTCGCTCCGCCGCCGACGGCTCTTCACCGAACAGGTTGGCCACCGGGCTGCAGGCCAGCCCGGCGATCCCGATCATGGCGATGGCGATAACCGATCGATGGGTGATTTGTCCACTTGACATGGCGTTCTCTCTCCCGAACGAACGTTGCACTGATCACCCTACAGGCGTGGACGCCGGTTGTCACCGTCACGGAGGTCCCATCGGGAAGGATCATTGCGAATCTCAGTGGCCGATTGTGGTCGTGATTCGCTATCCGGGACCCGTGACCCGGGCAGATAACCACAAAGGCTCAAAGGACACGAAGGGGAATCTATAAGCACACAAAGGGGAGATCTTCGTGTCTTGGTGTTATTGCTTGCGTGACTGGTAATGGCTAACTGGGCACTGGTGACTGGTTGACTGGAGACTAACTTGGGATGCGGAATCCGCTACCCGGGACCCGTGACCCGGGCAGATAACCACAAAGGCTCAAAGGACACGAAGGGGA
>CAZFCJ010000078.1:9985-16357 GCA_964517315.1 uncultured Anaerolineaceae bacterium
GGCAGATAACCACAAAGGCTCAAAGGACACGAAGGGGAATCTATAAGCACACAAACGGGGGATCTTCGTGTCTTGGTGTTATTGCTTGCGTGACTGGTGATTGGTCACTGGTAACCGGTTGACTGGGGACTCCGAATGGGTCCTCCCGAAACGACCTAGATGCCGGCTGTTACAAGCTGGGCTCGAGCAGCCGGCGGTCACGGCTCTTGTCTTCAACGCGCTTCCGCCAGCAGGCGCGGTCTAGCCTTATACGACGCCGTAGTCATACATCGCCCGGGCGACCCGCAGGAACCCCGCCACGTTGGCGCCGAACATGAGATCGCCGTCTGAACCGTAGGCCTCGGCGGCTTCCCGGCATTGCCTGTGAATGTTCCTCATGATCCTGAAGAGGCGCTGCTCAACCTCCTCGCGCGGCCAGCTGATCCGCAGGCTGTTCTGGGTCATCTCCAGCCCGGAGGTGGCGACGCCGCCGGCGTTGGCCGCCTTGCCGGGCGCATAGTGAATGCCCTCCTGCCGGTAGACCTCCACCGCCTCCAGCGTGGAGGGCATATTGGCGCCTTCGGTCACTGCGAGGCAGCCGTTTTCTACCAGCGCCCGTGCCTGCTCTCCGTTGATTTCGTTCTGGGTCGCGGAGGGGAAAGCCAGGTCAACGGAGAGCCCCTGTTGTTTGATCACGTCCCACACACTCTGGTTCTCAAAGTAGGGCAGGTCGTATTCGGCGGCATACTCGCTGATCCTGCCCCGGCGCTTGTTCTTGAGATCCAGTAGAAAGTCCAATTTGGCCCGGTCCATTCCGGCCCCGTCAACCACCGTTCCGTCCGAGTCCGAAACCGTGATCACCTCGGCGTCCATGGCGAGCAGCTTCTCCGCGGTGTACTGGGCTACGTTGCCCGCACCGCTGATCGCGGCCCGCTTACCTTCCAATTCTTCTCCGGCTTCGGCCAGCATTTCGGCGCAGAAGTAAACCGCGCCGTAGCCCGTCGCCTCCGTGCGCATCAAACTGCCCCCGTACTCGAGTCCTTTCCCGGTCAGGACACCGGTGTGTTCGTTGACCAGTTTCTTGTAGTAGCCGTACAGGTAGCCGATCTCGCGTTCGCCCACGCCGATGTCACCGGCCGGCACGTCGGTGTCGGGGCCGAGGTGCCGGTGCAGTTCGCGCATGAACGCCTGGCAGAAGCGCATGATTTCGGCGTCGCTTCTGCCGCGTGGGTTGAAATCCGCGCCGCCCTTGGCTCCGCCCATCGGCAGTGTGGTCAGCGAATTTTTGAAGACCTGCTCGAAGCCCAAGAATTTCATGATGCTCAGATTAACGCTGGGATGAAAGCGCAACCCGCCCTTGTAGGGACCGATGGCGTTGTTGTACTGGACCCGATAGCCCTGGTTGACCTGCACCCGCCCCTCGTCGTCGGCCCACGGAACTCGGAAAATCACGGTCCGATCCGGAATGACCAGACGCTGGTAGATCTTCGCCCGAACGAACTCGGGGTGACGGTCGACGGTCGGCCCCAAGCTCGGCAGGACCTCCGCCGCCGCCTGATGGAATTCGGGCTCAGCCGGATTTTTCTCCTTGATCTCGGCGACGATCTCGTCCAGCAGAGGCATGCGTCGACTCCTTTCTACGCGCGCGGCGCGGGATGCAGAATCAGCATATATTTGAAAGCTGGAGTCCAATGGGATAGGGAATGGCATCCGGGCCCCGGTTCGACCTCGAGGTGAGCCCGGCGCGCAGCTCGAATGCGCCGTGGGTTGGCGGGTAGCTTGGGCAAGGTCAATGGCCCCTTTGGGAGGTGCGGGACTCCCGGTCCGGGTGGGGACAACGAAGCGTTGATGGGAACCGAGGGTGGGTGCTCGTGGTGACCGTATCCCCGACGGTCAGTGATCCCGGCACCTGCAGTACCTCTTCCGGCACGTGTTGGCGGACCGATGAAAATGTAGCAGGAATCTTTCCCGGTGGCAAGTCGCGCACTGAGGGCCGAGTACGTCGCCTTTGGCCATTGGCCCCTGGCTGAGGGGATCGAGCCGCTGAGTTTCTCGCCCGATCTTGAAAGGCGGTTCAGAGGTAACGTCTACGTCCCGACGTCAGAGGGCCGGTTGCCGAGCCCTGAGCACCGAGCGCTGAGCGCTGGCTTGGCATTTACTTTTCTCAGGAGGCGGGCTCTCACGCCCGGCCGGGTCTGCCATTCGAGGACTACGGCGAGGATCCGGGAACTTGTGGGCGGGTCGCTGCGTCGTTAATGTAGGGTCCGCCATGGCTGGGCCCCAACCGACGCGGGGAAAGGATAATCCGATGAAAATGAGGGCTGGGGCGAAAATGGTCGCACTGGTTACGGTCTGCGCGGCCCTGCTGCTGGCCGGATGCAGTCAGGTCTCCGTATCTCCCGTCGGGGAGACGGGTGAGCTGGTCACCGTGACCGGAACGGTGCAGTCGGTGGACGTCTCCGACATGGCCGTCGATGGGCCAGCACGGATCCGGCTGCGCACAGAGCAACACGGCCGTGTGCTGGTGCTGGTCGCCGCCTGTGAAGGCCCGTGCTCACTGCGGGCCGTTCAGCAGCTCGGCCAGGTGGAGCAGGGTGAGCGCTGGCGGGTGACGGCCGAGGTCGATGCCGATGGCGACCTGCTCGTGTACGAGGACGAGTCGCACTCCATGGTCCCGGCCGGCTCGGATTAGCTCCATGCAAGGACGAACAGGTAACGGGTACCTGATGACCGGTTGCCTGGAGACTGGGAATCCGTTACCGTGTTCCGTGACTCGGGGGGCGAACCAAGAAGGCACGAAGGGCTCGAAGTCATCTCTATAAGAACACAAAGAGAGACGAATCTCTATGTCTTTGTGTTATTTCTTTTGGTAACCGGTACCTCGTTGACGGGGGGCCGGGCATCCTCAGGACCAGCCGCGCCTCAGGCTTGAACCCGTGCTACGGAGCCGTATGCCAATCGGCCAATCACCCAATCATCTGCGCAGGGACGCAGGAGCCTGCGTCCCTGAACCTCCTTCTCGATTGTGACCGGCGTTGGGCCAGAGCAGCTGACCGCTGACGGATGGATTTTCGATGCGGGCGGCCGCCCTTTGCTCCTCGGGCCTTTCACCAACGCCGGCCGGTGCATGGGTGCCTGATGTCTCGCCTACTCCAGCTCCGTTCCGGTGCCGAGGAGCGGGCAGGAGAAGTAGTGATCGCCTTCGTCCTGGACCCCGTTGCCGTTGACGTCGACCCACCAGCGGCCGCCGACGTAACCGGGGTCGCCGGGACCGAGCTCGGTCTGCAGTCCGGTCGGCCCGGCCATCTCCAACTCCTGGAACGGGCCCTCCATGGGCAGGTCAGGGCCGACGATCGACTCAAAGACCTTGCCCTGGCTGGTGACGTACACGAAGACACGGCCTCGAGGGCCGTCTCCGACGTCGGGCGGGGGGCCCCCGCCGGCCAGCGCCGGCACCGCCATCGCCAGAGCCAGTACGGCGACGAAACCCGCCAATCCAAACTTGCGTAGCATAGCTGTCCCTCCTTGTGAGAATGCGGTCCGACTTGCACGGTCCATGTTCACCTCCGGCGTTCTGTGTGGTCCTTGTCCATGACCAGTATGGGAAATAAAGCTTGCGCGACAGTTATGAGGAGGTTACGAAAGTCTTATGGGCGGAATCGGGCCGTGGGATCGGGAAGCGGAGACGGGTTGACTCGAGATTGGAGATGAGGGACTGGCGCTTCGGGAGGCGCACCACCAAGACTCCAAGGGCACCAAGGGGATATCGATCCAGCCACGAAGGGAACCTTTGTTTCTTAGTGTTGCTTCTTCTGACCAAACGCCGGAGCCCGTAGCCGATCGGCCGTTTGCCAGCACCGTGGCTCATGTCATGAAGGTTGTAGAGACGTAGCATGCTACGTCTCTACTCCCCATGTTTCACGACCTGCCAGGGTGAATGGCTTCGAGCAGAGACCCGTGGCCACCGGCTCAGTGCTCAGCGCTCATGGCCCGGCCAAACGCTAGTGAACCTGCTCCAGCGTCACCGCCAGCGCCACGAAGACCGTGTCCTGAAAGGCGGGGTTGAAGTTGTTGTCGCTGACCACGATCACGAGCTGGCGGCCGTCTGGGAGCGGCGGGCCGAAGGCCAGACCCTCCATGTTGTCAAGCACATCGAGCGGAACGCCCAGGTCGGTCGTGAAATCGGCCAGGAAGGTCTTGGGCATCGGCGTGATCGAACCGTCGCCGCCGGGGCAGTCGCTCCAGCCAAGGGCCTCGATCCCCGAGACGTCGGTCGCGCCGCGCGTGGAGGTTTCAAAGAGCCGGATTGTGTTTCCGAATCCCAGCACGAAGGAACGCTCCATCGCCAGGAACGTGCCCACGTCGTCCAGCGCCTGCAGCTCGACCAGGCCGTTGTCGCCAAAGACGGTGACCGGCTGCGGGATCGGCTCGACGCAGTAGACGAACTCGCTCTCCGGGCGCAGGCCGCGCAGGCTGTATTCGATCACCCGCGAGGGGCTGCCGACCTCGTTCGTGGCGATAGGGCCGTCCTGGGCGAGCGCGTTCTCCATGCCTGCGTAGAGATCGCGGCGGTTCGGTGTGGCGGTCAGGCTCTCGTAGACCAGGTTGTCGCGGGCGCCGGAGTCGGGCGGCATAGCCACAAACTTGTCCGGGATGGGCAGCGCCCGGTTCTGCTTTCCGGCCGGGTTGAAGCGGTCAATGAACGGCTGCACGCCGCCGTTGATGTTGCCCTCCGACCCGATGAACAGCTGGCCGGCGCGGGTCATCTCGAAGCCCTCGGGGTCGATCTCCTCGACGCCGTAGCGGTCGCCGACACGGTTCCTCAGGAACGTCGCGCCCAGGAACTGCACGTCGCTCTCGTCGAGAGAGAAATCGGACACGTCGATCTCCACGCTGTAGAAGCGCGGGTCGCCGCCGTCCTCGCCCTTGTCATCGGATAGGGCGTAGTACACATCGCGCTGGCTGTCGTACACCAGCCCGGAAAGGCCGCCGACGAGCGTCCCGTCGACCATGAGATCGTTGGGGACGATCACCCAGCCGAGGCTCTCGATATCGGCGACGGTCGTCTGTGGTGTAGTCGGCTTGGGCAGCGCGCTGCCGGCCGAGGCGGTCACCAGCAAGACCAACGCGACGGCGGTCACCAGCGCGGCGAGACGCGAACCCTTGTCCGAGATCATGGAACTCCCTCCTGCTGCGGCGTGGAGCTCCGGGCAACGCCGGAGCTTTGGGTTGATGTGTCCGTAGTATACGTCCGCTGAATCTCGTGATTCTCAGCGGCTCGGGGCGCCCGTGTGTGCATGTGTGGCGCCGGGCTTCGGGATGCTGGAAGCGGTTGACTGGAGACTGAGATCCGGGATCCGTTACCCGTGATCCGTGATCCGGGGGCTAGCCGCGAAGACACAAAGTGCACAAAGGGGGCCCTTTTGTCTTTGAGTTCGGTCCATTCCGTCAATCGGCTATCTATTTCGGGCCCGTTTTCCAAATGGGCCTGCAGTCGCCGGGCCTGCGCTAACAGCTGGCCGCGAGCTGCTTCTCCGGCCGATGGCCAGGGACTGATCCCTGGCTTGGCCCTGCGTGCTGATCTTTGGCAAACGGCCGCGGTTCGCCAGTCCTTTGGGAGATCTTATCCAGACCGCGTGCCCTCGGCGGCCCTGTGATTTTGCTCCGCCTTGATCGCTTCCAACCGCTCCAGATCGGGGCGCATGCCACAGGCTTCAAACAGCTCCTCCGCCGCCTCGAAATCCGCCATCGCCCCCCCTTTCTCGCCGCGGGCCCGATGCCATTGTCCCCGCGCCACAAGCGACCTGCCCCACTCCGGCCGGCTGTCGGTGGATTCGAACAGTCGGATGACCCGGGCGAAGGATTCCCTTGCCAGCTCGTGGTCGCCGTCCTCGGCAGCCAACTGCGCCTGGATGCGGGCCACGCGGGCGCGTAACGCCTTCGATCCAGAGGTTTCGGCGAATTCGACAAACCAGCCCATCCGTTCGCGCGCCCAATCCAGCTCGCCCAGCTCCACCTTGAGTTCCAAGCTCAACAATCGGCTGAAGGTGCGCGACACTTTGCTCTCTGAGCCCGCGTCGATCTCTGCCGCTTCACGGACCAGCATGTGAGCCCCCTGCAGGTCCCCTTTCAGCCACATTACGGTCGCCTTCCCCGCCCGGGCGTTGGTGCGCAGCGGTATCTGGTGCAGGGCCTCGGCGCGCTCGAGTGCAAGGTCGGCGGTTTGATCGGCTTCACTGAAGCGGCCGACGTTGGCATAGGCGACCGCCAGGCCACCGCCCAACCACACTCCGAGACGCATCTCGCCCAAGTCTTCGGCGATTTCCAGCCCCTCCTCCCCCGCCTCGATCGCGCGGACAAACTGGCCCAAGCCGGCGAACGATAGCGTCAGAA
>CAZFCJ010000079.1:0-16124 GCA_964517315.1 uncultured Anaerolineaceae bacterium
GCGCGGCGGATGGCGACCGCTGCGAGCTGGGCCACAATCTGCAGTAGATCGCGATCCGTCTCGCTGAACTGCCGATCGATTTCCTTGTTGACGGCCTCAATGACCCCCAGCACACGATCCTCGTCGGCGAGCGGGACCGCGGCCAGAGAATGAGTCTGAAAGCCAAACGTTTCGTCGACGCGCGAGGAGAACCGGGGGTCGTTGCCCACATCCTCAATGACGGCCGGCATGCGGTTCTCGGCGACCCAGCCGGCGACGCCCTCGCCGAACGCCAACCGGAAGCCGGTGAGCTGCTCGCGGGCGGAGCCGTGAACGACGGCGAACACGAGTTCATGGGTGTCTTCATCGACGAGCAAGAGGGAGCCTCCGCTGGCGCCCACCGCGGCCAACGCCGAAGCGAGCACATCGTCGATCAGCACCAACACGTCGGTCTCGGGGGTGAGCCGGTTGATAATATCCTGAAGCGCGACCAGCCCCCTCATCGAAGTGCGCAGAACGGTCACTTCTTCTTTGAGCTCCTTGTTCTCCACCCGCAGGCGACTGACCTCCTGCTGGAGCACCCGTAGTGGATCGCTGGACGCTTCCATGTGGAACCTCCCCAGTCCTCGCAAGTTGCCCCATCTTAGCATAATATTGAGGATGTCCAGCTTGCCGGAAAGCTACGATGTCCCGAGCTGTGTTTACAGGCGCGATTGTGTTGGTGATCGGGCGGTAGTATGTTTCACCACAGCGGAAACGGGCCGCCCCGAGAGGTCTCTGATCGGCCTCAATCCGGTCTGCACGGGCGCGATCGACGCGGGGTGATAGAGTAGCGTAGGCTGGCGGACCTCCGGATCGGATCATTTCCAAATGGAGAACAGGGCTCACTGCGTTCTCCCTGGTGAGCTATCGCTCTTCGATCGCGGGGCCTATCGTTTGAAACTGCCCACAGTGGATGGATGACCGAGGATCAGCGACACAGATGAATATCTACTTCGCCTGCTCCCTTACCGGTGGCCGTGCGGATGAAAAGGCGTACGCACGAATCGTAGACTACCTCGTATCGAATGGCCACGAGGTACCCACCGCGCATCTCGCTCGACCCGAGGTGATGGAGCTGGAGCGGGTAGTCGACCCGGAGGACGTTTACGAGCGGGACGTTGCATGGATCGAGGCCTGCGACGCGCTGGTGGCGGAGGTGAGCACGCCATCCCATGGTGTGGGCTACGAAATTGGCTACGCATTGGGCCTTGGCAAACCCGTGCTGTGCTGCCATCGGGAAGGCGTGCCGGTGTCAAAAATGATCACCGGCAACCCTTCTCCCAGCCTTACCGTTGGAGCCTACCCGAGCGAAGAGGAACTGACCGAGATCGTGGACCGATTCTTGGAATCCCTCTGAGAATTCTTGGGGAGAGGGCGCAGGCCTCAGGGGCGGCTTCTGCTGACTGAACGTCAGCCTCTGCCTTTGAGTACCCGCGTTGTCGGCTTGCACTTTACAGGCACCGTGGACATCCAGCGGTCCGTCTAATCGAAATGGATGTCTTCATACGGGGCATCGCACGGCCCGGGGAGGGGGGACATTGGGCGCCCGCGACCGGCCGGTGGAACGCGGGGCCCAGCCCCGCGATGGACATTAGAAGAACAAATTCTGAGCGCCGGCCATCCCGATCACGGCCACCCCCAGCAGGGCCGCGGCCCACAATCCTCCGGATTCAAGCTTTGCCTGCAGCTGCTGCATCTCCTGGAGCACTTCAGGGTCCGGTGGACCGTCGGTTTCTTCGATCTGCCTGCCCAGCTGCCCCATTCTCAGAGCCGAGGTTCGGATGACCCGGAATCCGACGCCTAAGGTCATCAGCGCGGCAATGCCGCCGATGGTGAGCGAAAGCCCCCTGCCGGAGAGGATCCAGGTCGGGTGCAAGCCGCTGGACACGCGCCAATAAAGCCATAATCCAGTGATCACGGAGGTCATGCCTGCGATCCCCAGGTAGTCGCTCAGCCGGCGCTTTTGGATCAGCTCCTTCATCATCTCCCGACCGGGTTCCCCGATCTCCTTGACGGCAGGGGTCAGGAACCCGGCCAAGGTCCAGGTCGCGCCGGCCCACAGGACTCCACTGGCGACGTGCAGCACGCGCAATATCCATGCAAGGTAGTCCATCTGAAGATTTCCCTCCTCTTGGTGTGGGGGTATCTATCGCGAAACTGGGGACATTTTCATCCAATTATTGGAGAGATCGGAGAAATGTGCAAAACTACCCTTGACGAAATACCACCATCCTGTATACTACATACACACAGTCAGACATCTAGGTGCCCCCCTCACCTGGATGTCTGCCTGTGCTTTTAAGCGGGGCTCACCCCGCCTGTATGGTAAGCAGGCCGTCCGCCAGCTGCTTGATCTCGTCAAGCGTGTTGTAGTGGACGAGGCCAACCCGCACGAGCCCTCCCCGGTCCTCCACATCAAGTCGCTCCGTCACCGCCAGCGCGTAGAAGTTTCCGTCCCAGACGTGGATTCCCAGACCATCCAAGAGCTGTGCGACCCGTCGGGGTGGAACCCCATCCATGCGGAAGGCGACGGTTGGAACGCGTCGATACAGATCGGACTCCTCAGTGAGCCCGTACAGCTCAATCCCCGGGATGGTCTTGAGCGCGTCCAGTAAAGTACGGGTCAAGACAAGTTCGTAATCCTCGATCGCGGCCATGGCCGACTTCAGATCAAGGACACGGCCTGCGTACCGATCCGCCAACCGCTCCTGGTAAGGAGCTCCTTCACGCTGTCCCAAGTCCTGCAGATATTCGAGCGCGCCCAGCAAGCCGGCGACCCCCTCAAAGTTGGGCGTGCCGCTTTCCCACTTGCCAGGAGGTTCGGCCGGAGCCGGACGCACCTTGTAGGCAGGTAGCCGATCCAAAAGCTCGTAGCGGCCATAAAGAACTCCGATGTGGGGTCCGAAAAACTTGTAGCCTGAAACGGTGAGGAAGTCACAGTCCAGGGCCTGGACGTCGATCGCTCGGTGCGGCGCCAATTGGACGGCGTCGACGAAGCACAGCGCTCCCACCTCGTGGGCCGCGGCTACGATGTCGGCGATCGGATTGACCGTGCCGACCGCGTTTGAAGCTGCACCCACGGCCACCAGGCGGGTCCGATCCCCCAAAGCTTCGTCGAACGAGCCGAGGTCGAGCGTGCAATCTTCCACGTCGAAGTCGACCCACTGTACGCTGGCCCCGGAAGCCTGCGCGACGAACAGCCAAGGCGCAATGTTCGCATCATGGTCGAGGCGGGTGACGATGATTTCATCATCCGGACCCAGATCCTGGCCGATCGCGCGGCTCAGAGCAAGGGTCAACGTGGTCATATTGGGACCGAACACGATCTCTGCAGGTCGTTCCGCGTTGAGAAAGGCGGCGGCGGACTCCCGCGCCTGCTGGACGATGGCATCCGAGGCGCGGCTGGTGGCGAAGGCGCCCCCCTGATTGGCGTTGGTGTCGATGAGGTAGCCGCGCATGCGGTCGAGAGCGGCGGCGACGATCTGGGTCCCCCCAGGATTGTCGAAGTAAACCGCGTCGGCTTGAAGAGCCGGGAAGGATCGCCGGATCCTTTCCGCGTCGAGGGTCATGGTTTGATCTCCCATGCATTAGGGTTGAAGTGGGACTTGGGACCGCTACCATTTCCAGCGGCGATCCTGGTGTTATAATTCGGCCCACCTCCAGGGTACAGCGCCCTGATCGAACGGATGTTGTCGCCACGTCGGGCCCCTGGGAGGCGGGGTGGGGAGGCGCCGGGGCCGAGAGCAGGGCGATGGAGCAGCTTGGATCCTGTGCGGGTCAGCGTTACTCAGACCTTTCACACCGTGGAAGCCGAGGCAGAGCCATGAACCCAGAATTCGATGAGGTGAAGCTGCTCATCACCTACGATCCCATCACCGAGCGTCGGGAAGCATATTTCCGCTACATGCTGGGTGAATTCGTGCCGGCGTTGGAGCAACTGGGGCTGACGATGTGCGAGGCGTGGCACACAGCTTACGGCGAATATCCGCTGCGCCTAACGGTGTTTACCGCTCCTGACGAGCATCGCATGGAGTCCGCCTTGGCGTCCGAGACGTTTCACGAGCTTGAGGCTCGCCTGCAGGACTTCGTCGAGAACTACCGTCGCAGAATCGTGCCGATGCGGAAGCGGTTTCAATTTTGAATCGCCAGTGGGTAGTGACGAACTTCACAACTTCGTGTATAATGTGAATTGCCCTGGCGCAATCCACATCCCAGCTTTCATCGCACCCGCCTCGCAACCCAGCCCTCGTCAGGGCTTTTTTCTTTTCATCGCTCCTCTCATCCAACCCCACCTAACGCCCTAAGCCCGGCTAAAGGTGCAAGTGCAAGTCCCCCTCACCTGAAATCCCCTCACGCCCTGAGCGTGTCGAAGGGTGGCTCGTTTCTCTTGAGGGCATGAGGTTCAGGCCGTCTCCCTCCAACACACCTAACGACTTGAGCCGGTCGAAGCCTTTCCTGAAATGGACCAGTGGCGATCTTACCCGCGGCCCCTCAATGGTTGATTCCCGCACGCTCGCTCACCCATCGACAGGCTCAAAGTGGATCGCTCCTTTCAAGGGCTTCCCTCAATCGATGACGCCGAGCTCGCGGCCTACGGTCGCAAACGCTTCCAGCCCTCGGTCGAGGTCATCACGGCTGTGCGAAGCGGAAATCATGACCCGGATGCGCGCCTGGCCCTGCGGCACGGTTGGATAGCCGATCGCCATCGCAAACACCCCCGCCTCGAACAGCTTGCTGCTGAACTTTTGGGCCACAGGAGCTTCTCCAAGCATGATCGGCGTAATCGGCGTCGTGCTTTCCCCAATGTCAAAACCAAGGGACCGCATTTCGGATTTGAAATAGCGCGTGTTTTCCCAGAGGCGGTCGACCAGCTCGGTCGACTCCTCGAGCAGGTCCACAGCTGCCAGGCAGGCCGCCGTGTCCGGGACGGTCATCGCCGAGGAGAACAGAAACGGCCGCCCGCGCTGACGGAGCCAGGCCACGATTCGCTCCGATCCGGCCACGACACCTCCCACAACGCCGAAGGCCTTAGACAGGGTTCCCACCTCGACGTCAACTTTTCCGTGCAGCTCGAAGTGGTCGACGATGCCGCGGCCGCCCTCCCCCAGCACGCCTTCCCCGTGGGCGTCGTCCACCATGAGCAAGCATCCGTGCTCATCGGCGACGGAGTAGATCTCATTCAGAGGCGCCACGTCTCCGTCCATGCTGAATACCCCGTCGGTGGCGATGAGCGCACGCCGGAAGTCGTCCACCGTGGACTGCACTTTATCGGCCAGATCTCCGGGGTCGCCATGCTCGTAGCGGACGACCTTGGCGCGCGAAAGGCGGCAGCCGTCGATGATGCTGGCGTGGTTGAGCTCGTCGGAGTAGATCACATCCTCCTTCCCCACCAGCGCGGGTATGGCCGCCAGGTTGGCGTTGAAACCGGACTGAAATGTGATCGCGGCTTCCACGCGTTTGAAGGCTGCCAACCGGGATTCCAGCTCGGTGTGCAGATCCATGGTGCCCGCGATCGTCCGCACCGCAGCCGGTCCGACCCCATGAGTCTCCATCGCCTCCCGCGCCGCATTCACCAACCGCGGATGATCCGCCAGGCCGAGGTAGTTGTTGGAGCAGAAATTGAGCACCCGTTGGCCATCGACGACCAGCCAGGCTCCCTGGGATGAGCTCAGGGTGCGGATCGACGTATAAAGCCCGCTTTCCTTCAGCGCTTCGAGCTCGGTTTCGATCCACTGTGTCTTTTCGGGTTCCTTGGTCGCCTCAGTCATGCTCACTCTCTTTCCACTGCTCCAGCGGGTCGTCATCTTGGGACTCGATGAGCGTTAGCTTGTGCTGGCGCCCTCGCCGCTTGATCTGGAGTTCTCGACGCATCGCACTGCGTCGACTGGGGTGTGTTTCGAGGTATACGAGCTGCAATGGACGTCGGCTGCGTGTGTAGTCCGCGCCGCGGCCGGCCCGATGCTCGCGCAAACGCCGCTCAGGGTCCGTCGTCCAACCCGTATACAGGGTTCCGTCCGAACACTCGAGGATGTAGCAGTAGTAGCCCGTCACGGCGCCTATTATATCGACCGGGCGGCTCAGGTCGAGAGGGCGAGGTCCGGGCCGATGCGCTCCAGGTCCTCTTCGGTATGGCGTGCACGCCAGGTGCGGATGACCCACTCGTCCATCTCCGTCGGCAGAGGATGAACCCCGGGAGGATAGGGCGGGTCCGCGGTGATCAGGGCTTCCAGCGCCAGCAGATGGGCGGCCAGGGACGGGTCGATATAGCGGTTGAGAGTCGGGCGCTCAAGGTGAAAGTTCGGCGGCACCCCCCTGCCGCCCAGAATTCGGCTGTCCGGAACGGAGGGTCCGAATTCATCCTCCGCGCCGAGGTTGACCAGGACGGCCTCCGTACCGAGCCATTCAGGCGGGATGGTCCGCCCTACGGCTCCGGGCACGCCTGTGACCGCCACAATGACGTCCGCCGCCGAGAGCTCGCGCCGCGCTTCGCTCGTCGACTCTTGCGCGGACAGGGCGGCAAACCCGTCGTCCCGGGCCCGCCTGCGAGCTGATTCTTTGGGATCGAAGATGATCACCTCGTTGCCGGCCTCCCGCAGCCGCCAGGCCACACCGCGTCCGATCTTGCCGAAGCCGAACTGCACCACGTGCTTGGCGTGCAGTGGATCGTCAGGTCGCAGCTGTCCCCACGCGCGCCGAAGGCCGTCCCCGGTGCCGAAGAACCCCTCAATGTGCTTGGCTCTGCTGTCGTCGGCGCTGACGACGGGGGCGGCCATGCGCTGGTAGTGGATTACGCCGGTGCGGGTGACCTCGGCCGCGCCCTTGGGCTGGCGGGCGCGGCCGAGCACGGCGCCGACATCGAGAAAATGATCACCTCTCTCGACCGCCCTTTCGACGGCGTAAACGGCCACATCGACCGCAGCGAGGTCGGCGCGCACCGAGGCTTCGCCCGGGCTGGGATGAGCGTTCGCCAGGGTGACCTGGGCCCCGCCGCGGTGCAGGGCCTCGACCATCACCATCGCGTTGCGGACCAGCAAATGACCGAAGACGACGGCCGCGCCTGCAAAAGGACGCTCGTTGGAGTAGCGCTCGGTCAGGGCTTCGAGCAGCGGAAGTTGGGCGCGCTCACGGCGGTGAGTTGGTGTATCGAAGTAGGCTGAAAGGCTCATGGAGGGTTGGGCGCTGAGCCGAAGTGGCGGATCAGGCGTTGTCCCCGCGGCCCGAGCCGGGATCGCCGAACAAATTGCCGAACAGGCCAAGGCTGGTGAGCTCGGAGGCTGAGGGCTCCTCGGCCTCCCACTCGTCGTGCCTGCGCCTGGTCAGCCACTCCTGGCGGGCCATGATCGCCTGCTCCAGTCGGGCTTCAAGCTGCTCGCGGTCGCCCTCGATGAGCATTTCTTGCAGTTCGCCCAGCTCCTCCACGAGCGCCTCCAGGTGAATGTAGAGGCTCTCTTGATTGTCGATCAGCTCGCGGCTCAAACGCTCGGCCTGCTGCTCAGCGGTCGAGTGGGTCACCGCGGCGAACGATCGCCCGGCGACCCGCTGGATGTCTGGCCAGCCGCCCGAGCCAGAGGCCAGAAGCAGCAGGGCAACGCCCAGCATCGTGGGGACCGTGTCGATCAATGAGGTCACAGCGTCCATCTCGGACGGATCCAAGAAGAACGGCCTGCTGCCGATGGTGCGGCCGAAGTTCATGGCGATGTTGATGATCGGTTCCGGCGTTTCAGCGGGGATGACCAGCGCCAGCTGGCTGCCCTGATATAGGTCCGATCGGGCGTCAGCGTGGGGGCTGTCAAAGGGGTGAAGACTGTCGTGCCGCACGACCGGCATAGCGCCGATGTAATGACGTTCCGGGGCCAAATTTTCCGTCGCCCAACGAAAGGTGGATGAGCTCATGGGGGAGCAGTCCAGGATGGCGGCATCCGGCTTGAGTTCGGATTCGATCTGTTCGAGGATCTCCTGGGCCTCGGTGGAAGAGAGGTTGATGACCACCAAATCGGCGGTTTTCGCCGCTTTGCGAGGGTTTGACACCACCTTCTCCAGGGCGCCGGCTTTCTCGGCAGCGCGGGCGACCTCTTTATCGGGATCATATCCTACGCGGGTCGACTCCGCCGGTGCGTTCCCCAGCGCAAGGGCGAGCGAAGCGCCTTGTTCCTGTAAACCGATGAAGAGGATTTCCAAGCTCACGCTAGTTCCTCAATTCCAGTTGTCGGCGGTTCGAAGGCTCTGGAGCCTTTCACTTAATTCACGATCGGGGACCAAACCAGGTTCATCTTGGTGGAGACGGATCAGCTGGATCAGCCGCGCCGATCCGCCCACCGCGGACACCATTTCCGCGCCCCACTGCGGGTGCTGCAGAGCGACGACGAAGGGGCGGCGCCAGCCCCGCGGCTGACCCTGCCCCCAGCGTGCGACGGCCCCGGGAAAGAACCGCTGCGCGACGACGACGAACGCCCGCTCCCAGACCGTGAGGGGGCAGCGAAGCTTGCCCACATCGTGGAGCAGCGCCGCGGCCAGCAGGTCGGGGTCGTGCTCCCCTTCTCGCGTGAGCTCGTCGAGAACGCGCAGGCCGTGGGCTTGATCTTGAGACGGCAGAGATCGAAACAGCAGCAGCTGGCCCGGGGTCAGGACCTGTGCAGCTGCGGCCAGTCGCCGCGGGCTGAAGCGCGGGGAGAGTGCAGCGGCGAATTGTCGGGCGCGGTACAGGGCGCGCATCAGGAGACCAAGATCCCCGTCAGAGAAATTGCGGGTCGGAAGATAAGCCAGCCCAGAATGTCAACCCCGATGAAGGGGGCGAGAAACACCAATCCTAACAGGATCATCGGCCCGTATGGCCGGAGCTGGTAGAGGGTCTCCCTTCCGCTGGGCGGCAGGAAGTACTCCAGGACCTTCTCGCCATCAAGAGGCGAGACGGGGATCAAATTGAAGAGCAGCAGGATCAAGTTGATAAATATGAATTCGAGCAGAAAGCCCGAGGCCGTGGGCAGCAGCCCACCCCCGCGGGCCGGGTTCAGGAATCCCATTTGGAAGGGGATGGAAGCGAGCAGCGCAAGCGCCAGGTTCGATACGGGCCCCGCAGCTGAAACGATCATCGTGCCCGCCGGCGTGCGCCTTTCGAGGGCGTAAGGGTTGATCGGCACCGGCTTCGCCCAGCCGAATCCAGCGACGACCAGCAACAGAGAGCCCAGGGGATCCAAGTGGGCGAGCGGGTTGAGGGTCAGCCGGCCGGCGCGGCGCGGCGTGTCGTCGCCGAGCTGGTCGGCCGTCCAAGCGTGGGCAAGCTCGTGAACCGTGAAAGCGATGACGAGGATGAACACCCGGGAGATGAGTGTTGCGAGGGGTACGTTCAGCATGGCGAACGGATTATACCATCGGGGAAATCACCGCTCGTTGCGATGGTATAATCGCCGGCGACGATCGCTTCGAGAGGTCAGGTTGCTTCCGGAAATCCAGCTCGAGGACGTCGTGCGTCTGCGCAAGCCGCACCCCTGCGGTTCCACAGACTGGGTGGTGGTGCGTGTTGGGGCCGACATTGGTCTCAAATGCTTGGGCTGCGGACGCCGCATCCTGTTATCCCGCCGGGATGTATCCAAGCGAATGAAGGGCTACGTCAGGAAGAAGGGTGGAGCGCGTTCCGATGACTGAGCGGCAACGCATCCTGTTTCTATTCTCTGATACCGGGGGCGGTCATCGCAGCGCTGCCGAAGCCATCATCGAAGCGCTTGAAAACCACTACCCTGATTGCTGTGAGCCGGTTCTGGTGGACGGGTTCAAGGAGTACGCCCCGCGTCCGTTCGACACCCTTCCCGAAGCCTATCCGAAAATGGTCAAGATCCCGGAAGCGTGGGGCTTGGGCTTTCGACTGCTCGACGGGCACCGGCGGGGGCGGGCCTTGACCGCCGCGGTGTGGCCCTATGTACGTTCGCATTTCCGCCAATTAATTGACGAGCAACCCGCGGATCTGATCGTCTCCGTTCATCCCCTTCTCACCGCTCCGGTGCTGAAAGCGCTGGACGAAGACCGCCCGACATTTATCACCGTGGTCACGGATCTGGTCAGCGGCCACGCCCTCTGGTACCACCGGGGAGTGGATCTTACGATCGTTCCCACCGTCGAGGCTCGCGAGCGCGCTATGGATTGCGGCCTTCCGCCGGAAAAGGTGCGGGTCATCGGGTTGCCGGTGGCCGAGCGGTTCTGTCGGCCTGCCGGGGACGAGGGTGAGCTGCGGAGAGAGCTAGGGTGGCCCCTCGAACTGCCGATAGTTCTGGTCGTGGGCGGGGCCGAAGGAATGGGCCCCATCTATGAAACGGCTCGCTCCATCGCCCGCCAGCCGGGTGAGTTCGGGCTGGCGGTCGTGGCCGGTCGCAACGAGCGACTGAAACGAAGATTGGAAGAGGTCGATTGGGAGGTGCCGACCCGCATCCATGGTTTTGAACGGCGTATGCCCGAAATGATGCAGGCTGCGACTCTGCTCGTGACCAAGGCTGGGCCCGGCACGATCACTGAAGCGCTCAACTCCGGCTTACCCATGGTGCTGGTCAGTCACATCCCGGGCCAGGAAGAGGGGAACGTCGATTACGTCGTGGAGAAAGGGGTCGGCGTATGGGCGCCGGGGCCCCTTGCCGCCGCCGCCGCGGTCCGCCGCTGGCTGGAAGACCGTGAGGGGCTGGAGGAAGCCACCGAGATCTGCCGGCGCATCGCCCGACCCGGGGCGGCAATCGAGATCGCCGAGACGTTGATCGCCAACCTCGGCGAGCCCGCGTCCCAAGCGGGCACGGCGGGCCAGACGACTTCGTTGAATTAATCTTCGTCCAACGAGGTCGCTAAATGTTGGCCACCACGTTGCTGAACATGTTCCCGACGGCCCCGCCAAAGACCGACAGCATGACGATCACTGCCAATCCGACGAGCAGGATGATCATCGCGTACTCGACAAGGCCCTGGCCGCGGGTGGAAAAATGAAGTATCAAGAAAACAATCCCCGCTCCATCAATGAAAGAATGAAAGTCAACTCCAGTATAGGCCAGAAGTGCGCGGCGACAACGCCCCCCCAGGCGGGACGGTCGATTCGTAAAGAAACTGTAAGGTGGCGCGCCAGGTGCCCCGGAGCCACGCCTTTCGATGCATAAACTCATCCTGTTGTTCCATCGACCCCCGGACATGGCCGAATTCGAGCGACGCTGGAGCGAGGAGTTCGTGCCCCG
The DNA here is from genome assembly GCA_964517315.1 of uncultured Anaerolineaceae bacterium. Lineage (GTDB taxonomy): Bacteria > Chloroflexota > Anaerolineae > Anaerolineales > E44-bin32 > DASWJQ01. The sequence goes on from CAZFCJ010000079.1 coordinate 11,223, forward strand.
GGCCGAACGGATGCCGGGGCTGCGCCGGGTGACCGTCAGCCGGGTGATCGGCGGAGTACAGGAGGGCCAGCAGGATCTGCACCTGATGCACGAGCTGTACTTTGATGACCGCGGTGCTCTAGAGGAGGCGATGGCCTCGGAGCAGGGGCAAAAGGCGGGCGAGACCTTGATCTCCATTGCGGGGGAGTCCGTGGATCTGTTGTTCGCTGACCACCGAGAGGATATCCCGCGGCCGATGGAGGTTGAGGAGGAGTAGCGAGATGGCAGACCACGCGCTGGGGCCCGAGGACCTGCAGCGATTTATCACTGAGAACGGGGTCGAGGCGGAGATCGTCAGACTTGAGGTCGACACGCCGACCGTGGAGGCGGCTGCCGAGGCGGTCGGCACTGATCCCAATCACATCGCGAAGTCGCTGTTGTTCCGGGTCGGTGAATCCACATTGCTCGCCATCGCCTGTGGGCCAGCGCCTATTCGACGCCGTGCGCTCGCCGACCATCTCGAGGTGGGACGGCGTCAGGTTCGGCTGGCCTCCCCCGATGAGGTTCTGGAATCCACCGGCTACGCGGTCGGCGCCGTGCCGCCGTTCGGCCACCGCAGCCCGGTCCGGACGTTGATCGACGCGGCGGCGATGGAGCGGGATCGCATTTACGCTGGGGGTGGCGGCGTGCGGACGCTGGTACGGGTTACGCCGACGGAACTCCTGCGCGTGACCGAGGGCCACGTCATCGACCTCGGCGGCGGAGCCCCATCCGCTGCGTGAGCGGAACCCTTCCACTTCAACGTGGCTCGAACCGAAGGAAGCTTCTGTCGGTCGCTGTTGCACTGGTCGGCCTTGCGGTGGCGACCGGCTACCTCTTATCGGCGCCCCTGACGACCCGGGGCGGGCGGCTTATGCGGCTGAGAGCCTATTGGGATGATCCGTCCGCCCATCGCGACTGGATGGTCCACGCCGGAACGCGGTGCGATGGAGCCCCGTTTCTCCTGCCCACCGACGGCATGGTCGGATTCCTGTGGGGCGATTCGTTTCGGCCGGGTCATGCCCACCAAGGGATCGACGTCTTCGGTCCCAGCGGCCCCCACGGGCTCGGGGAGACGCCGGTGGTCGCTGCCTATGATGGCTATATCACCCGCGAGCGCGGGTGGCGGTCGGCGCTGATTCAGCGCGTACCCCGCGATCCACTGCGCCCGGAACGGCAAATTTGGCTCTACTATACTCACATGGCCGATCCGGAAGGAAATTCGTTTATCGCCGAGGAGTTTCCTCCTGGAACGGAAGAGGTCTTCGTGTTCGCGAGGACCCCCCTCGGCTACCAGGGGAACTATTCGGGGGATCCGGACAGCCCGACGGGGATCCATCTTCATTTTTCGATCGTCAAGGATGACGGGCGCGGGAACTACCGCAACGAGCTGGAAATCGAGAACACGATCGACCCCTCCCCGTATTTGGGAATGGAGGTAAACGCCGATCAGGCCGGAGATTCCGTCCCCACCTGCATGAACTCCAACTAGCGGCGAGGCGGCCTTTGTCGCTTTCCCCGGCGATGGTATAACCGAAACGTATCTCCCTTCAAACAAGGTCCGGCAATGAACGAGTTCAAGGACAAAGTAGTTCTGGTCACAGGCGCCGGGCGCGGCATCGGGCGGGCGATCGCCGAGGCGTTCGCCGCGCGCGGCGCGAAAGTGGCGGTCAACGACATCGCCCCGGACTCCGTGGAGCGGACGGCCGACCTGCTGCGCCGCATGGGGAGCCCGTCGGAGGACGTGGCCGACGTCGTTTTGTTCTTGTGCTCCGACGGAGCCCGCTACATCAGCGGGCAGTCGATCAACGTGGACGGCGGAAAGGTCATGTCGTGAGCGGTCGCCGCCCTGCGCCTCGAGGCCGCGATGAAGGAACTTGAAGCCTACCTTCGGCAACTGATCGAGACGTATCGAGACCAGTCGGAGAAATTACGAGAGGCGGCAGCGGTGTTCTCGGAAGCGGAGCTGCGCCGGCCGTTGGCCGATGGTAAATGGAGCCCCCATCAAGTTCTGGCCCATATTGTGGCTGCCGAGGAGCACGCCCTGCTGCCCCGTTTCAAACGCATTCTCGACGAAGAGCGCCCATACCTGGAGGACTGGGACCCGGAGCGGTGGATGGAGCAGCAATACGAGGCTGACCAGCCGGTTGAGACCATGCTTGATCGTTTTGAGGCGCTTCGAGAGGGGTTCGTCCCCCGGTTGAAACAGTTCAAGATGGAGGACTGGAATCGGACCGGATTCCATCCCTATCGAGGAGAACGGACGCTGCTGTGGTGGCTGGAGTACGACGTGCACCACGCCCGCGAGCATTTGGAGCAGCTCAGAGCGGACGGCGCGGGAGACTGAATTGGGATCGCATGTGGAGTGGAGGATGTGATGTCCGAGCGGATCATTCGTACCGAGACTCGCCAGCGCGTGGGCCTGATCCACCTCAATCGGCCGGAGGCCCTCAACGCGCTGAACAGTCAGGTCATGCGCGAGGTCGTGGAGGCCATGGAGGGGTACGAGGCCGACGGGGAGGTTGGGGCCGTCGTGATCACGGGCGATGAGCGCGCTTTTGCCGCCGGCGCGGACATCAAGGAGATGGCCGAGGCCTCCGCGGTGGAGATGCTGCAGGACGATCGGATCGTCTATTGGGATCGGCTGCGAAAGATCAAGATTCCGGTGGTCGCCGCCGTCTCCGGATGGTGCCTGGGTGGCGGGAATGAGCTCGCCATGGCCTGCGACATGATCGTGGCTTCGGAAACGGCCCGCTTCGGCCAGCCGGAGATCAATCTCGGTGTGATCCCCGGCGCGGGTGGCACCCAGCGGTTGACCCGGGCTGTGGGCAAAGCCCTGGCCATGGAGATGGTGCTGAACAACCGCCACCTCAGTGCCGATGAAGCCGCCCGGCATGGCTTGGTCAACAAGGTCGTGCCGGTGGAACGCTATCTGGACGAAGCGCTAAAGCTGGCGAACGAGATCGCCGAGAGGGCGCCGCTGGCGGTGCGTATGGGCAAGGAGATGGTGAATCACGCGTTTGAGAGCTTCCTGACCGACGGGATGGCCGATGAGCGGCGAGCCTTCTACTTCTTGTTCAGCACCGAAGACCAAAAGGAGGGCATGAAAGCCTTCATCGAGAAGCGGTCGCCCGAATGGACGGGCCGCTGACGGACGCCGGAGGGACCTCCTTGGTAACCTATCGTGATTTCGTGGCCGCGTTTCGCCAGCTGGGGCTGGAGCGGGGGAATCGGGTTCTGGTGCACGCCTCGTTGTCCGCGTTTGGGGAGGTGGCCGGCGGGCCCGACGCGATCGTCGGGGCGCTGTTGGAGACGTTCGACTGTGTGGTGATGCCGGCGTTTACCCTGCGCACCTTGATTGTCCCGCCCATTGGGCCCGCCGACAACGCGCTGGATTACGAAAATGATGGCGGTAACAATCAAGACGCCGAGTTTTGGAGGCGCGATCTTCCTGCGGACCGTGAGATCGGTGCGGTCGCCGAATCGCTGCGCTTGCATCCCGATTCGCGCCGTTCGATCCATCCTGCGCTTTCATTTTCGGGCGTGGGGGCTGAGAAGTACTTGGAGCAGCAGACGATCGGGGATCCGTTGGCCCCGATTGGAGCGCTCGCTGACGATGATGGGGATGTGCTCCTGCTCGGCGTCGAGCACCGGGCGAACGTGGCCCTCCATTACGCGGAGCAGAAAGCCGATCGCAGGCAGTTTGTGCGGTGGGCGCTCACCGGTGAGGGGGTGGTTGAATGCAGGAACTTCCCGGGCTGTTCGGACGGGTTCCACGTATTGCGCCAGCGGTTGAGCGGGGTCGTCCGCACGGCGCAGGTCGGCCCTGGGTCCGTCCATGCCGTTCCACTGCGGGATCTGGTCCACGTGGTGGTGGGCTGGATCCGGGAGGATCCGACCGCGTTGCTGTGTGACCGGCCGTCCTGCAAACGGTGTCGGGTTGTGCGCCAATCGGTGAGAGTGTCCTGAGGGCTGGACTCCACCTCAAGGCGCTTGGATAGAGGACCAGGCTCATGCGCGCCATCTACGTGGAGAAGGACATTCCTCGCATGCTGGCTGTGAAGGCCCTGCGCGGGGTCTGGCCTGGCGTGATCTGGAGCCCTATTTCACCGGCCCACGTTGTGACCGTGCCGGATCCCGCCCTGCCCGGTGCCCGCTGGCTGCGTGTGCGCAACCTTCAGTGCGGGATTTGCGCCTCGGATCTCTCCCTCCTGCACGTCAAGGCCGATCCCGCTGTGGCGCCGGCCGCGCTGCCGGGCAATACCCGCTTCTACCTTGGACATGAGGTCGTCGGTGAGGTCATTGAGGTCGCCCCGCAGGTGACGCGCTTCTCAGTGGGCGACCGGGTGACGATGGAATCGCGGTTCGTGGGACCGAACTGCCACACACAAGAAATCGAACCCCCATGTCGCTACTGTGCCGCCGGTCAAACCCGCTTGTGCGAAAACGCCTCGGCCGGTCTCGGACCGGTGGGTGCTGGCGGTGGGTGGGGCGACACGTTCACCGCGCATGAGTCCGAGCTGTGGCCGGTGCCGAACGACATGAATGCCGATCAGGCCTCTCTGATCGAACCCGCGGCCGTCGCCCTCCACGGTGTTCTGCGCCGGCCGCCCGAAGCGGACGAGCGCGTGTTGGTGATCGGCGCGGGCATCATCGGTCTGCTGACGCTGCAGATGGTGAGGATCATCGAACCCAGTGCGCACGTCACCGTGATGGCGCGCTATCCACATCAGGAAGAGGCGGCTGTACGGCTCGGAGCGGACGACCTGTTGAGCGACGAGGACGCCTATGCAGCCGTAGCTGAAGCGACCGGCGGTGAACTGTACCGTGCGCCGCTCAATCGGGGGATGATCCTGGGCGGTTTCGAGGTGATCTACGACTGTG
>CAZFCJ010000080.1:0-15519 GCA_964517315.1 uncultured Anaerolineaceae bacterium
ATGACCACCGTCGGCGAGCCGATCGAGCCCGAAGTGTGGCGCTGGTACTATCACGCCGTCGGCAAAGGCGAGGCCGTGATCGTGGACACGTGGTGGCAGACGGAGACCGGCGGCTTCTTATGCAGCACAATGCCCGCGCTGCATCCGATGAAGCCGGGAAGCGCCGGCCCGGCGGTGCCCGGCATCCATCCGGTGATCTACGACGACGAGGGCAACGAAATCCCGGCCGGCGGGACGGCGGGCAATATCTGCATCCGCAACCCCTGGCCCGGCGCATTTCAGACGATCTGGGGCGACCCGGACCGTTTCGTCGAGACCTACTATGAACGATACAACACAGATCCGAACAGCAAAGACTGGCGGGATTGGCCCTACTTCACCGGCGATGCCGCCATGCTTGCCGAGGACGGCTACTACCGCATCCTTGGCCGGGTCGACGACGTGATTAACGTCGCCGGACACCGCTTGGGCACCAAAGAACTCGAATCCGCCTGCCTCGTGGTCGATGAGGTCGCCGAGGCAGCCGTCGTGCCGGTTCAAGATGAGATCAAGGGCCGGGTTCCCGACATCTACATCGCGCTCAAGCCGAACGTGCAGCCCGCCGAGGAGATCAAGCAGGCCGTCGTCGCCGCCATCGAGGACAGCATCGGCAAGATCGCGCGACCGAAGAACGTGTGGATCGTGCCCGATATGCCCAAGACCCGCTCCGGCAAGATCATGCGACGCGTGCTGGCCTCTATCTCCAACGGGCGCGACGTGGGCGACGTGACGACCCTCGCAAACGCCAACGTGGTGGATGAAATCCGCACCATGGTCCAGGCCTGACGGACCGATTTAGCGGGGGGCTCGAACCTTCACAGTCGAGCGCCAACGACCCGCGCGGGATCCCATCATAGAGCCAAAGCTCCCGACGGCCGTTCTTTCGAATGGATCGGCCCTCGGGAGCTTTGTTACACTCCACAAGTTAGAGGTCCTCCTTGCCGCTGTTGCATGTCCTGCGTGTAGGTGGGCATCCTGAAATACGGCGGGCCACCCCGGCAAGCTCACCGCATATCGGAAACCAGGAACAGATCAGCAACGCAGGGCCGCCGCCGGATCCGGCGATCAGGTCGGCGGTGCAGTGCAGAGCACGAAAGGACGGAAGGCGCTGACCACAGAAGGCTCCCCCAGAAAGAGTGCCGACCTTCAGGGCAAATGGCCGACCCTGATCCTGCTTTCACTAGCCACCCTGCTGGGGATGTCGGTGTGGTTTTCGGCCTCGGCGGTTGTGCCGGCTCTGACGCAGGTCTGGGGGCTCAACGAATCCGGGCAAGCGTGGCTCACGATGTCGGTTCAGATCGGATTCGTCGTGGGCGCCCTGGGTTCTTCGATCCTCACGCTCGCCGATCGGCTGCCGGCCCGCTGGCTGATGGCCGCTTCCGCCGTACTGGCCGGAGCCGCCACCGTCTCGGTGCCGCTGGCGGATGGATTGGCCGCGGCGTTGCCGCTCCGGTTCATAACCGGAGCGGTGCTGGCAGGCGTGTATCCGGTCGGCATGAAGATCATGTCCACCTGGACCCGAGCGGACCGCGGCCTGGGCATCGGCCTACTGGTGGGCGCCCTCACGCTCGGCTCCGGCGCGCCCCATTTGCTCAATGCATTCGGAGGCATCGAGGAGTGGACCCGCGTCCTCTATCTTTCGGGCGGATTCGCGGTCGCGGGGGGGCTCCTGGCCGCACTTTTTATCCGGGAAGGGCCCTACTCCTCGCCGCTGCAGCGGTTTGAACCCCGCCACGTCGTGGAGATTCTCCGCAATCGAGAGGTCGTGCTGGCGAACCTCGGCTATCTCGGCCATATGTGGGAGCTGTTCGCCATGTGGTCCTGGCTGCCGGTGTTTCTGCTGGCGAGCTTCACCGCGGTCGGATGGTCGGCCGTACTGGCCAGCTTGGTCAGCTTTGGGGTGTTCGGTATGGGCGCGCTGGGCAGCCTGTTCGCTGGCCGGTTCGCCGACCGGATCGGCCGCACGACCATCACCTCGGCTGCGCTGGGGATCAGCGGGGCCTGCAGCCTTGCGGTAGGCTTCCTCTTTGGCGGATCTCCGTGGGCGGTCACCGCGCTGAGTCTGGTGTGGGGCCTGGCCGTCGTCGCCGACTCGGCCCAATTTTCGGCCGCGGTCAGCGAGCTCAGCGACCAGCGTGTCGTGGGTACGGCGCTCACACTGCAAACGAGCCTAGGATTCCTCCTCACGTTGCTGACCATCCGTCTCATCCCCAGCTTCGTCGCCTGGATAGGCTGGGGTTGGGCGTTTTCGATACTGGTCATCGGTCCGGCGATCGGGATCTGGGCCATGACCACACTCCGGCGGCAGCCCGCCGCCGTCCGCATGGCCAGCGGGAAGAGATGAACTCGAATCATGACCAACAGGAGGACCAATGAGCATGGACCTGGTGATCGGGCAGACGGCGAGCCGCAGCCAGCACTTGACGGCCGGCCACGTGGAAGCCTACGCGGAGCTGACGGGGGACCGCAACCCGCTCCACTTTGATGAGGACTTCGCCGCCGGCACCCGCTTCGGCAAGTTGGTCGTGCAGGGCGGACTGACGACGGGCCTTCTGCATGCGCTCGTAGCCGAAGACTTGCCTGGTCCCGGCACCGTTTTTCTGAGTCAAGATTGGCAATTCACCGCCCCTGTCTTCATCGGGGACACGATCACGGCAGAAGTGGAGGTGCTGAGTCTCCACGAAAGCAAGCCGGTCACGAAGCTTGGCGTGGTGGTCAAGCGCTCGGATGGTGAGAAGGTCCTCGAAGGGACCGCCTGGTGCTACACGTTTAATCCGGATCCAAAAATATGACGCCAGTGCGCAGAGGAGAATGACCCAGGTGTAGGCCAAGACGGACATCATGCCGCTCCAAGCGCGGCCATTGTTCGTCTTCGCCGAGCACGATCCATTTCAGCCGCCGACCCCCCGCTTCCGCTTTGCCAACGTGTAACGTCATAAGGCAGCTGCGGGGGCTGCGAAGTAAATTGTGCAGAATAGCGAGCTCAAAGAGCGTCGATCATGCCTTATAGTCAATCGATTTCGAGCCGCGTGACCGGCCATCCGTCAACATGAACTCGACGGATGACGAACGTCGCAATCATCTCAGAAGCGGGGGCTCCCACGCCCCCGCGTACCGTCGGCCGGACGTGGGAGCCCGGCCTCCGTTTCACGGGCATAGGAATCACCCAAATGGAACCCCATCGGGTCGAGGTCGCACCGAAATTCGTTCGGCCCCGTCCCTTGCGGGAAAGAACTCGGGGTGAGAGTGCCCGCGCTTGTGAGCCCCGCGTTTCAATTCCAAGAACCCTCAGACTGATCCGAGCTCGATCCGCCTGATCGGGAAGACGCCGACGACCCGGGTGCTTGCGACCATCGTGTCCATCGGCCGCTCCTCGCTTCGGTCGTGCATGTGGCCGTGGAGTAGAACCTTCGGTTTGAACAGGGAAATGACCCTCAGAAAGGTCCGAAACCCGACGTGGGCCCGGTCTCTCCGGTCGTGCACGCGGTAGGGCGCGGAGTGCGTGACGATCACATCGATGAATCGACCGTGCAGGATCCGATTGGACAGCAGTCGGGGGAGCATCTGGGCGACCCTCAACCGCATCTGCCCTTCCGTGTATTGATGCGGCGCGCCGGGAATGTATTGGATCGAACCGCCCAATCCCATGAACAACATCCCCTTCACCTCCCGGATCCGGCCGTCAATCGGGTAGCAACCCTTGGCCCGTTTCACGTAGCGCCCGTCCACCATGGCCTGGAGCTCCGCGTCGTGGTTGCCGTGCACGTAGACGACCGGACGATTGAGGGTCGTCACCACGTGCTCCAGGTAGTAGAAGGGCAGATCACCGCAGCCGACGACCAGGTCCACTTCAGGATAAAGCTCAGACAGCTCCGCCGAATATACGCGCTGATCCACCAAGTCGCTGAGTGCTAGAATCCTCATGCTTCGTCCGTCCACCGGTCGGGACTTGTCCGTCGGCCGCGCCCGACCCGGGGGTCATCCATCGTTAGCATTGTAGTCCGTGAGCAAGCGTCCAGCGGCCGACAGTGAGTGTGAACTCGATGATCGAGGTCGATCCCGACAAATACCAGCTGGCTGTCAGCGACTTCCGTAGGGCCCGCCGCAAGGCCGCCCTCGCCGATATCTTGGGCCGCCTTCGGGGCGAGAAGCCGGACCTCATCCCTTACGACGAGGTGCGGCAGAGGCTTCGGGGGGAGGAACTGCCCGGTTGGGAGCTGGAGCAAATCCCGTTGGACGCCATCGTGGGCAGCGTCGGCCGCTACAAGGATTTCACCCGAGGCTTCCTGCCGCGCAAAGACACCGACGTGTCTCGCTGGGCCAGGGTGGAGGTGGCGATTTTGGGGTCGTCCGCCATGCCGCCGATTCAGGTTTACCGGATCGGCGATGCCTACTTCGTCCTGGACGGGAATCATCGTGTCTCCGTGGCCAGACAGCTGGGCGCGGAGCGCATTCAGGCGTTGGTCAAGGAAGTCGAGACGAAGGTCCCTCTCAAACCCGACGATCGCCTCGACGAAGCCATTCTCAAAGCCGAGAAGGCCGCATTCCTGGAAGCCACCCGGATGGATGAGATCCGGCCCGAGGCGGAGATCACTCTCACGGTGCCGGGACGCTATCAGCGCTTGGAGCAGGAAATCGAAACGCAGAAAGAGATCCTGAACCCGGAGGCTCCACAGCAGGTCCCGCTGGAGATAGCGGCCGGAGGCTGGTACGACGAAGTTTATCTACCGGTGGTCGGCGTCATCCGCAAACAAGGTCTGCTGCGGGAGTTCCCCGGGCGGACGGAAGCGGACCTGTACGTGTGGATTTCCCAGCATCTGTCTGCGCTCGAGGAATCCTTGGGTTGGCAGGTAAGGCCGGAGGCGGCGGCGGCCGACTTGGCGGAGCGCGCGGGGCATACTTTGGAGAAAGCCGTCTCCCGGGTGCAAAACCGTCTGCTCAGTCGGTTGCGGCCCGAGACCTTCGATCCCGGGCCCGCCGTGGGCGAATGGCGGCAGCAGGTGCTGGCCACGCGCCGGGGGGATCAATTCGCGCTCGATATTCTAGTCGCGCTCAGCGGCGAGGAGGTGAGTTGGGCGGCGTTGGAACAGGCACTCCTCGTAGCCCAGCGGGAAGGGGCGCGCGTCTTAGGACTGCATGTTCTCACCGAAGCGGATACGCAGGGGCGCGAGACGGCCGAAATGCGAGCGGAGTTCGAGGCCCGGGCAGGAGCCGCAGGGGTTCCATTTGAGTTCGCAGTTGAAAGAGGGAAGGTCCCAGCTGCCATTTGCGATCGGGCCCGTTGGGCGGATCTGGTCGTCCTGCCTCTGGCCCACCCACCTGGGCCCGATCCCGGTTCTCGCTTCGGCTCCGGATTCCGGACGCTCGTTCAGCGAAGCCCACGGCCGATCCTGGCCGTCCCGGGCAGCGCCTCTCCCATGGAGCGTGCGCTGCTCGCCTATGACGGCAGCCGCAAGTCCGACGAGGCGCTGTTCTTGGCCGCCTACCTGGCCGCGCGCTGGGGCACTTCACTCGTTATCATCACCGTGAGCGAGAACAGCCGGGTGACCGGAGAGATTTCCCGGCGGGCGGTCGAATACGTCGAGGGCTACGGCATCGTTCCGCAGGTCGTCCTGAAGTCCGGTGAGGTCGGCGAAACGCTGTTGGACACGGCGCGGGAGCAAAATTGTGATTTCTTCATCATGGGCGGCTACGGCTTCGGTCCAGTGCTCGAAGTCGTGATGGGCAGCGCCGTGGATCAGGTGCTGCGCGAGGCCGAGCATCCGGTCCTGATATGCCGCTAGTTCTCCGTTCGCGTGCGTCTGATCACTTCTGCCCATGGCGGCTGTGACCGGTCACTGCATGGTTGGCCCGGCCGGCTCGCGACACTAGTCCGCCGCGAGTTTTATCGCGATTCCCCCGAGGCAGTCCGCACACGACAGCAGCTACAGAATGATCTGCTTACAGGCTGCAGCGTCAAGCGCCAGCTGCCTGCCGTAAGATGATCCGCGATTTTTCCATCGCCCTGATGGCAGATTCGCCCAGCGGATCCATCCGTGAGCTTCTGTCATGTGGACGCGCCAGCCAAGAGGCAGATCGGGCGCATAAGAACGAGTCAGACTCGGTCGCAATCCGTTTGCCCGCCGCCTTCACGCGATACAACTAACTCGGGTCGCGAGTCCTACGCTGTTCCGCGTCCAGCGTCGCTCCAATTTCCCCCAGCCTGTCAAAGACCGCGCTGATGTCCTCCAGCGTCGTGCGATGTGAGCAGATGGAAAGGCGCAGGACAACTCGGTCGCGCAGCCTGGAGGTCATGACGAACGCCGTCCCCCCGGCCTGGATCTCATCGGCGATTCTCTGGTTGAGCTCATCAAGATAGGCTTCATCTTTTTCGTCGACCCGGCCACTCGTGCGGTAGCGCTGAGGGGCGTATCGGAAGGAGTAGATGAAAAGGTTTGGCTCATGAAGAGCCTCGAAATCGTCGGCAGCGCGCACCAGCCGGTCGAGATGCTCGGCGCAGCGCACGCTTTGGGTCAGCAGCCTGCGATAGCCATCCGCGCCGTAATGCTTCAAGCTCATCCAGACCTTCAGGGCCCTGAAGCCTCGCGACATTTGGGGGCCGTATTCCAGGTAGTCAAGCCCCGTGTACTCCGTCGGCAGGGTGCCGCGCAGGTACGGCGCCGTCATCGAGAATGCCCGGCGAAGTTTTTCAGGATTGCGCACGAGCACACATCCACATTCGTACGGAACGAAAAGCCACTTGTGCGGATCCATGGTGATCGAGTCGGCCATTTCCAAGCCGACATACTTCGGACGCTTCTCGGGAATCATCGCCCCATAGGCTCCGCTGGCCCCGTCGGCGTGGAACCAAATTCCGCGCTCCAGGCAGATCTGGCCGATCTCCCGGAGCGGATCGATCGCGCCCGTATTGATGGAGCCCACCTGGGCCACAACGCAGAAAGGGATGTCGCCCCGGGCGACGTCCTCATCCAGCAGGTCACGAAGCGCGCCGGCGTCCATCGTAAGGTCGTCCTTACTCGGCACCCGCCGGACCGCCTGGCGTCCAAGGTTAAGCATATCGGCCACGCGCGTGATGGAGACGTGCCCCTCATGGTCTGACATATAAATCGTGAAGCGCCCCTCCCGCTCCTCGCTCTGCAGGCCCTGCCCGGTCGTGTCATATGGGGCTACATTGCGCAACGCGGTCAGTATGGCCGTGAAATTGGCCATCGTCCCGCCGCTGGTGAAGAACCCTCCGCAAGTCGTCGGGTAACCGATCAGCTCGGCGAGCCAGGCGATAGTTCGTCGCTCGATCTCGGTCGCCGCGGGGGCCGGTTTCCACGCGCCGGCGTTCATGTTGACGGAAGCGGCCAGCGCCTCGGCCAGAGTGGCGATCATCGTCCCCGATCCGTTGACAAAACCGAAATAGCGTGGCGACCCAAGATGGGTCGTGTTGGGGAGGATTTTGGCGGTCCACTCCTCGAGAATGGTACCGGGATCTTGGCCGTCCTGCGGAAGAGGTTCGTCGAAAAATGCCGCCACTTCTTTTGAGGACCGAGAGGGGAAGACCGGGGCATCGTCGAGGGATTCGTAGTAATCCGAGATCATATCGATGACCCGGTAGCCGAGCTCACGGAATTCGTCGACCGTCAGATCCGGATCCAGCCAGCCATCCTTAGACATGGGCGGCGTGGTCATCGCTCGATCTCCTTCCCCAGATCTACGGAACTGAAGCGCTGATCACATCCTATGTCTCGGGGGCCGTTACGTCATGAGGTGGATGTCCTGATTCCTTCAACCCTGTACGACGGACGTCGCCCAGGTTGGGACACATGTCCCGTTTCATGGTTTTGAGCCTTCATCCCGCCGGCCCATTCCGGCCTCGCGCGCTTTGACGATCGCCTGGCCGCGGCTGGATACATGCAGCTTGCCGTAGATGTTGGTGACATGGTTGCGCACCGTCTTGTCGCTGATCGTCAGGCGCTGGGCGATCTGACGATTGTCCAGGCCTTGGGCGATCAGTTCGAGGACTTCTCGTTCGCGCTTCGTGAGCTCCTCCAGGAGCCCGAGTTTACCGGTCGCGTCGCCCCGTTCCGGGGCTTCCCCTTCCTCCGCCGGGAGAAAATCGAGGATCTCTTCCATGAATCGCTGCCAGGCAGGCTCGCGTTTCAAAAGGAGATGGTTCTTGCCCTCCAGCGGGACAAACCTAGCGTTAGGTATTGCCGCAGCCAGTCGTCGCCCCTCCTCGAAATCGACCATCGCATCGTCCCTGGCGTGAAGAACCAAGGTCGGGGCCTTGACTTCGGCTGCCGACTCCCTGACGTCGATGTCATAAAACGCCGCTTCCATTTTGACGGCGTTTTGCGGAGAGGTTGATAGGCGCTGGAGTTCATTGAACCAGCGAATCTGATCTGGTGTTCCTTCGGGCATGAAGAGGGTGGTGAATACCTGTCGAAAGGCCGGGTTGTCTTTTCCCCAGCCGACTTTCATCAATTCGAGCATGGCGTTCGCTTCTTCAAGCTGCTTGCTGGCCGGCTCACGGTGAAATCTGCCCTGCGCGTAGGCGCCGTAAAGAATGAGATGGCTGACCTTTTCAGGATGACGGACCGCGTATTCGATGGCCACCGCCCCACCCTGTGACGGGCCCAAAATCGGGAAACGCTTCAGACCGATCGTGTCCACCACCATCTCCAGGTCCGACACCCATGCGTCCATCGAGAACTCGTCGACATCGTGGTCGGAGAGGCCGCAGCCGCGTTGATCATGCCTGACCAGGGTAAAGTGCCGTCCCAAGTCCGTCAACCAGTGGCGCCAAACCGGACTGTCCCAGTCGTGTTCCAGATGCGTCAAGTAGGTCGAGGCCCGTACGAGTGGAGGACCGGTTCCAGAAGACGCGTAGGCAATGCGGACGCCGTCCGGAGATGTACAAAATCGGATCTGTTGTTTCATCCGTCAGCGCTCAAGGCCGGTCCCTCGGTCCATGTGCCCGGTGACGTGATTTCTGGCTTAACGAGGATCTAACAGGGCCTGGTCCTCGTAGCACCAGATCCAGTTCATGCCTACTTGGTTGTACGGTTTGACCAGCGGATGTCCGGTCTCCTGAAAGTGCTCGAGCGCGTGCTGGTTCTTGGCGTCCTCGCAGCAACCGACGTGTCCGCACACCAGACACATTCGCAATGCCGGCCAGCTGTCCCCAAGTTCGACACACTTCTCGCATACCTCCGCGCTTGGCCGGACTTCGGGATCGATCAGATCGAGGTGCGAACAGCGCTTCTCCCGGAGCTGGCCTGTCCATATGAGCCGCAGGATCGGATTAAGGACTCTGAACATCGACCACCTCCTGTTCGTCCTGCGTCGAGACCAACCCCAGTATACAGAACGCCGGCCCTGCGGCCCAGGCCTGGTATCTCGACCGGGAAGATCCGCACGGCGCGTCACTGGTCTGACGGAGAGCGTACAATTTCAGGTCTCGGCGTTGTGGCTGCAGCGGTCCGCGCGAGCTTGTTCAAGGCCGGCGGAATCCGCTGGCGTGAGCAGCGTTCATCATGCATGAATGAAGGGGGTTCAAAGAGGGAACTGGCTTTGCACTAAGTGGCGTCCACCGTCCTGGCCCGCAAAGCCTTCGAACGAGGCCAGCAGTCTGCCCATATAAAGGATCCCGCCCGAGCCTGATGTCCTCGAAAGCCGGCGGTGGACGATGGAACCCGGTTGTCGATTGCCGTTTTCAGCGGGTCAGCCTTCGTTTAATAGAAGATAAATGTCGTGCATCAGCTCCGAGGGCAGCAAATCCTGCCCATGAAACGCCCGCAGCTGTCCGTCGCGATCGATCAGCCATACCGGTGTGGAGTGGCTGACCTCGTAGCCGCCGCCGAACTGGTCGATCGCGCCCTTGGCATTTGAAATTTGCGGTTCGGAGAGCCCGCGGAAAAGACCGTACTCGCGCAGCACCTCATCCGACACGTGCTGGGAGCCCCCACCCCGGGACGGCCGCAGCAAATAAGCCTCCCAGATCGCCTGGAGTTTCTCCTGCGGCCCGGTCAGGAAGTGCCACCGGTCGCTCATGCCCATTTTTCGGCTGTAGCGTGCGATCCGATCCACATCATCGCGTTCGGGATCGGTCGTGATGACCAAGAATTCCACTTCCTGGGGGTCCGCTCCAAGTTTCTCGCTCACCCGGCTCAGCTTGGCACCGACAAACGGGCAGACGTCCGTGCAGCTCGTGTACAGGAAGGTCAACACGACAACCCGGCCGCGCTGATCGCTCAGACGGTACGGGTTGCCGTTGTGATCGATCAACTCGAAATCCCTGGCCTCGCGCGGCGGCTCGAGTTCGGTGCCCACGAAAGAGGGATCCGGCGCCAGCAGCCGCGTGAGCCCAAAGCCGGCCACTGCGCCGAGGACTACGATGCCGGCCACGATCAGCAACTTTATCGCGCGGTTGCTTGTTCCGCCGCTCGGTTCCTGGTCCTTCACTTACCCTGCCACCCCATTCGCTATCCTGCGCCCAATCATAATCCCTCCGGTGCGAACCTTGAACCCCCAGAGGCTTTGGAAAGACGACGAATGGAACGCACCCTGCTCAGCCATCACCTTGAAGCCCCGCGCCGTCGAGGGCCTCAGGCGAGCGGGAGGGATTCACGACCACATACGATGCCGCGGGCTGAACGCGTCGTCTGACCCACCCCTTACGGCGCCCACACCAAATTCCCATGTCCCTCCGAATGGGCGAGGAAGCGGGGAACTTGCTCCCGCAGGAGAAAAATCCCTCCCGGCCTCAGCACAGCCAGGTGGTCCCCGTCGGGTGACCATGCCGGCACCGGTGCATCCGTCCCCCAGAAGCTGAGTTGCGTGGGCTCTCCGCCATCGAATCCGATCGCAAAGATGTCGGCCGGAAGCCCGTGCGCCGCGGCCACATCGGCGCCGATCAGGCCGGATAGCAGAGACCTC
Organism: uncultured Anaerolineaceae bacterium; assembly: GCA_964517315.1. GTDB lineage: Bacteria > Chloroflexota > Anaerolineae > Anaerolineales > E44-bin32 > DASWJQ01. Next base: position 10,966 of record CAZFCJ010000080.1, read on the forward strand.
GGACGGGGAAACGACGATCCTTGCCGATCGGCACTCGCGCCGCTGAACGCGACTCGGGCCCCGTCCGGTGAAATCCGGGGCGAGCCCACATTCGGATAATCGGCTTCGGAAAGAAGCTCGCGCGCTTCCGAGCCATCCGCGTTGGCCGCCATCAGGCTTCTGGCATACGTTTGCGGATCGAAGGCCAAGTACGCGGCCCGACCTCCATCCATCGAGACCGAAAAGTTCTGGGCGTTTTCAATCACGATCTGGGGGACACCGCCTTCGACGGAGACCCGCTCGACGTTCAAAATCACCTTGTCCGGCCCGTCTTCCTGTTCCTCGACGGTGGAGCGCGTGAAGTACAGCCACTCACCGTCGACCGACCATGTCGGCTGGAACAGGGCCTCGTATTCACCTTGGCGTTGGAGGAGCAGCTCGGGGCGCATGGTGTCGGGATCGATCAAATACAAGCTGGGCCTTGGGACTGGAGCTTCCCCCTCCTCCGGAGGTGGGGAATAAGCGATCGCCACCCGTCCCCCCTCGGCCGAGACCGCCACGCCCTCCACGATGCCGCCCTCCGGCGGGACCCATACTTCGCTCTCCTCGCCGCTGCTCAGATCGAGACGCCGGAGACCGAGCTCGCCCTGAGTGAAATACAGGCTTCCTTTGAGTCCCAAAGCGGAGATCGGTTCATCGGTCGGGGCAAAGGTCGCCGTGGGCGCGGCCACCGCCGGCGCGGGCGTGGGGGTTGAGTCGCCCCCGCAGGCTGCGATCCCCAGAGAGAAGATCGCGATCCAGATGTATCGCCTCATTCATGCTCCTCCGCGAAGGTTCGAATGTAGTTGATCAAGTGCCAGCGGTCCTCCTCCTCGATCACCTCACCGAATGCGGGCATTCCCAGGGAGCTTATGCCGTTGGTGATCCAGTCGAATATTTGACCGTCGCTGTCCAGACCCGGTTCCATGTGAATCTTCAAATCGACGGGCGGTGGATCTAGTGTAACGCTCGATGCTGTGTGAGAGCGAGTGCTTGTATCTGAACCTATTCAGGTGGTCTGCTTATGGGCCGGACCGATCCTGAAATCGCCCCCAATCCGTCTTTTCAGCGTCGAATCTACAGTAGGCCGTTGTAGACCATCTGTAAGGTAATTCGCCGTCCCCAACGCCGATAATGGGACCAAGAATGAGAAGCAAGAACGCCGAGCCAACGCGCAGGCGGGTCGGGCTGGATGGAAGCCCGACGCGTGGATTAGGCTAGCAGATGGACCAGGATTCGCAGGGGCGTTTCCTCGCCGAAGGCAAAATCTTGATCGCTGACGACGAGGAAGGTATTCGATTGAGCCTTTCAGGCCGCGCCAAGCGGCTTGGTCTGAAGGTGGTCACCGCGTCGGATGGCTTTGAGGCCATCGCGGCGCTGAAGGGGAATGAACTGGACCTGGCATGCATCGACCTCACCATGCCGGGCAAAACTGGCTTCGAGGTGATTGAAGCGGCCCAGGAGGCGCGGCCCGAGCTTCCCCTCATCGTCATTACCGCCAGCGAGTCGATCGATGACGTGGTCCGCGCCCTCCGCGCCCGCGTGTCAGATTATCTCTTAAAGCCCATCTCCACGCTCGTGTTGTTCGACATGGCTGTGCTGCGGGCTCTCAAGAGAAGCGCCGTGAAGCGAGAGAACGAACGCCTGCTGGAGGAGTCGAAGCGCCTGGCCGTTATCGACCCTCTGACGGGCCTGTACAACCGCCGCAGGGTCAATCAAGCGCTCTCCAATGAGGTCGAGCGCGCCCGCCGCTACGGGCGCCCACTTTCTCTCATCATGCTCGACATCGACGGACTGAAGTCCATCAATGACGATCTCGGGCATCCTGTCGGCGATGAAGCCATACAGACTATAGCCAAGATTATCAAAAACCAAGTGAGAAAAACGGACTTGCCTGGAAGGATCGGTGGCGACGAATTCGTCATCGTGTCCCCTGAGCTCGACGCCGAAGCGGCCGCTAAACTCGCTGAAGATATCGTCGAGCTGGCCGCCGAACGCTCTGTGAAAGAACGTCGCTTGGGCGTGAGCGTCGGCGTCGCTGGGTGGAGGCCCGGGTTCAATTCGCCGAAGAGCCTCGTCCAGTCAGCCGACAAGGCGCTCTATCGCTCCAAGCGATCGGGGGGAAGCCAGGTGTTCGTGGCCCACAGCAACGGGGTGCACAGGCAGGTCGAACACAGTAAGGGGTGATTATGGACTTAGAGAGACGTATCCATGGCGATGGTCAAGAACGAGAGCACCCTTTCCAGGTCGAAGGTCAAGAAGTTGAGGATCCATTTCAGATCGATGACCTTGACCTGGAGTTAGGTGAAAACGGGGAAGGATTCGATCCAAATCCGGCGCCCTTCTCCGATTCATCCGAGGACGGAATAGATCTGTCCAGTGGATGGAATCTGCGCGACCTGATTCACAGCCTTCCAGCCAAATTGATCGTCCCTTACATGGTGCTTTCACTGCTGACGGCCATGGTTGGAATGTTCGTCGTCACCCGTTTGGTCACTTCATCGATCCGGGAGCGCTTCGCCAACCAGCTCCTGGAGGCCAGCCGAGTCGCCGCCGACGCCACCGTCAGGCGCGAACAGGAACACCTGGAGCAGTTGCGTCTGATGGCCTTTACCGAAGGCGTAGCCGAGGCGTTGGCGCGCGAGGAAGGGGAGACGATCGACAATCTCCTCTTTCCCCTCGTTCTGAACGGCGATCTGGATCTTCTGGCCGCGACCGATCCCACCGGCGAGGAGCTGATCAGCTTGGTGCGCGACCCACAATCGGGGAGCTACTCGCGCTCTGAGGGCGGAGATTTGGCTGACATTTCGGAGATCATGCTTGCGGTCCAGGCGGAGCCCGATCGATTGGGGGATAAGTTCGCCGGCCTGGTCGAAACGGCGCATGGCCCCTACCTGATCACGACCGCTCCCGTGCGAAACGAGCAGGAGCGCGTCGTTGGGGTGCTCATTATTGGAACGAGACTGCAGCGGATGATCCAGGAGCTCAAGGAGCAGGCTTTGGCCGATCTGATCCTGCTCGAACCCTCAGGGTCGCTGATGTCCACCACCCTGGCCGAGCCCGAGCACGGTTACGGTGAGCTCGAACTCTCTGCAAACGAGGTGGCTGATCTGGAGCCAGCGCTTTCGAAGGAGCTCAGCCTGTACCAGAGGACTTATCAGACCTATTTCGCCCCGCTCGTCGTTCGACAGCGGGAAGTGGGAGTGCTGGCCGTTGTGCTCCCCAGCAACTTCATCGTCAGCACCGAGGCCGTAAGCCGCAACACCATCAGCCTCATCTTTACGCTGGGTACTTTCTCGATCATCGGTGTCGGTTATCTGCTCGCCAAGAGCATCGCGGGCCCACTTATCCGCCTGCGCGATGTCGCCCTGGCAGTCGCCTCGGGTGACCTGGATCAGCGAACAGGACTGGAAAGTCGCGGCGAGGTCGGACAACTGGCTGCGGTGTTCGACTTGATGACCTACCGGCTGCGGCGGCGAACCGCACAGGCGGCTCGTCTGTACGAGGAGACCGTCCAGCGCAACAAGGAGCTGGCCCAGGCCAACACCAGACTTCAGATGGCCCAACAGCAGCTCATACAGTCCGAAAAACTGGCCGCCGTCGGTCAGCTCACCGCAGGCATCGTTCACGATGTGAAGAACCCGCTGGCCGTCATCGCCGGCCTGGCCGAGGAGCTCGAAGAAGAGATCGGCGAGCAGCCGGGCGTCGACGAGCACCTGCGCTTGATTCGCAAGAGCGCGTTCAGGGCCAGCAACATCGTGTCCGACCTGTTGAAATTCGCCCGCCAATCCGATCCTGAGCTCATGCGCCAGGATATTTGCTCGACGGTCAAGAGCTCGCTCCGCCTGACCGACTATCTGGCGCGCAAAGGCAACGTCAAGATCAAAACCGAGTTCGACGCCCCAGAGGTGATGGCGAACTACGACGCGACCCAGATTGAGCAGGTCTTGATCAACCTCATACAAAACGCCATCCAAGCGATGCCGGACGGGGGCAGGCTGAACGTCCACGTGCGCAGCAACGGCGAGTGGGCCGAAGTCGACGTTGAGGACAGTGGGACGGGGATTCCGGAAGACACATTGGGGCGCATCTTCGATCCCTTCTTCACCACCAAGCCTGAAGGGGAGGGTACCGGCCTGGGCCTTTCAGTGAGCTACGGCATCGTGAAGCAGCACAAAGGGGACATTGATGTCAAGAGCAAGGTCGGAGAGGGAACCAAATTCACGATCAAGCTGCCCAAGGACCCGCCGGCCACCGATGGCTCCCGCCGGGGGCACGGAGCCACGGTCGCAGAAAGAGGTGAGAAGCAGAGGACGAGATGAATGGCGTCCGGCCGGAGATGAACCTCGACGACGAAGATCGCCCCGAGGATGAATCCCTGTGGCGCCGAATTGGACGGCGCCTGCTCTGGCTTCTCCTGCCGCTCCTCATCCTGCTGCTCCTCCTCGGCTGCGGCTGGGTGTCTCTCGTCGGATCCTCTACGATCGCGCTGGCCGACACCCGATCCCAGTTGGAAGCCGACTACAGCGCGTGGCC
>CAZFCJ010000081.1:0-15337 GCA_964517315.1 uncultured Anaerolineaceae bacterium
TTAATTCGTGGCTGCGTTTGCTAACCGGGACGCTCTTCGCGGTCGGGCTGACGTTCTTCGCCGTGCCCCACTTGGGAGCAACCTATGAAGCGCAAGCGGACGCCATCCGCACCAAATTACGAACGAGCAGGACGGCCGCTATGACCGCTGAAGACCCAATCCGAGTGCTATTGGCCGATGATCACCTTGTGGTGCGGGCAGGTATCCGCCAGTTCCTCGAGGCCGAGGAGGGGATTACAGTGATCGCCGAGGCCGACGATGGTGAGCAGGCGGTGGACTTGATCGAGCAGCTCCAGCCAGATGTGGCCGTCCTGGACATCCGCATGCCTAAGAAGACCGGCGTCGAAGTCACCCGCTGGGTGCGCACTCACCAGCGCTCGACCGGCGTTCTTATCCTTACCGCGTTCGACGACGACGCCTACGTGCTGGCTGTGCTCAAGGCCGGAGCCAACGGTTACGTCCTCAAGACCGCCGACGGCGACGAAATCGTGCAGGCCGTGCGCGCGGTCCACGAGGGTAAGTCGGCGCTCGACCCGGACATTGCCCGCAAGGTCATGAGCCGCGTCTCCGACCGATCCTACGCTGACAGCCTGGAAGAGCTGACTAGCCGCGAGCACGAGGTGCTCACCCTCGTCGCCCAAGGCTATACCAACAAGGCGATCGGCGTGCAGCTCGGCATCAGCGACCGCACGGTCCAAGGCCACCTGGCCAAGATCTTCGGCAAGCTGCACGCCTCCAGCCGCACCGAGGCCGTGATGCGCGCGGTCGCCTCCGGCTGGCTGGCGCCGGATCTCGGCGAACTCAGCGAGGAATGAAGCTGCGCCTGGGCGGCTTTCGCCTTCAACTCTTCGCCATTTTTGTCGTCCCCACCTCACTGCTGGTGCTGACCGTGGCCGTCTTGGCCACCGGGGTCCACCGCCGTGCCATGCGCGGCCTGGTCGCCCAGCGAGACGAGCGCGCCACCGCCTCCGCAGCCGCCGCCATCGACGAGGTCGCACTTCAGCGCCTTTCCATGCTCAATCTCGTGTCCGCGGGACAAGGTGACCAAGGGGTGGGCGACGCCGATCTCGCTGGGCCCGAGTTGCGCCGTGCGTTCCCTCAGGGCGTGGGTTTGTACGACGAGCAGGGGGTGCTGCTCGCCGGCCATGATCTCCTGGCGGAGGTGGCGGCCTTAAGCCACAGCGAACTGCGTGCGGCCTCGAATCCTGTCACAGTTGCCATGCTCGACGGTGAAGCGAGCGCCTTTTTCGCAGCCCCGTCTGAGGAGACTACCCTGGTCGGGGCCATTCCGCTCCGGACGATGATCGAGCCGGTGACGGCAGATATACCCGAAGTCACGCCCACGACCAGCACCTATCTGATCGACTCTGAAGGTGACCTACTGCTTTCATTCGGGGCCAGCCCCACCGGGACAGAAAACCTGCCGGCCCGACAGGAGTTGTCCGGCCAACGCGGTTCCAGGTTCGTCGGGCGCGCCGAGGGTGAAGTCGTGGTGGCGTACGCCCCGATCCCGAGCGCGGGATGGACCCTCATCATCGAGGAGCCGTGGGAATCCGTCGCCAGCTCGGTACTCGACCTAAGTCTGTTGGCACCCTTCGCCATGGTGCCGGTACTGCTGCTCACCGTCGTGGCGGTTTGGTTCGGCGCAAGCCGGGTGATCGATCCGCTGCGCCGGCTCGAAAGGGTAGCACAGGAACTCCCGGCCGGCGACCTGGCGGCAATCGAGGAGCCGATCGGGGGCATCGAGGAAATCGAGCAGTTGCGCGAGACCCTGCTGCGCATGGTCCAGCGGGTGCGCGAAGCCCAATCTGCCTTGCGCGCGTACATCGGCGTGATCACAGACGCCCAAGAAGATGAACGCCGCCGGCTTGCGCGCGAGCTCCACGACGAGTCCATCCAGCACTGGATCGCGCTGGACCACCGGCTTCAGATGACCACAAACCGACTGCGGCAACAGGGGAATCCCGAAGCCGAGACGTTGGAAGAGCTTCACCATGAGGCCCAGACAGGCATCCAGGAGCTACGCCGCCTGACGCGCGGCTTGCGGCCGCTCTACCTGGAAGACCTCGGGCTGCCGCCCGCTGTCGACATGCTGGCCAGCGACGCACGCCAATCATCCGGCATCCCGGTCCATGTGGAGATTACGGGCCGTGAGCGACGGCTGGCAACCGAGATCGAACTCGCCGTCTACCGACTGGTCCAGGAAGGCCTCTCCAATATCGGCCGCCACGCCGAGGCGAGTTCGGCCACGATCGAAGTTGATTTTGGCGAGCGGGACTTGACCGTGAGCTTGCAGGATGATGGCCGCGGATTCTCACCACCGGACCGAATCGAGGATTTGGCCGCGTCCGGCCATTACGGCTTGATGGGCATGCAGGAGCGGGCTGATGCGGTCGGCGGCAGGCTCAACATAAACTCCTCGCCAGGATCGGGGACAAACATTCAGTTCACCGTACCCATTAGGCAGGGCGACACGAACCGCTAGCGCGGACCCCAACCACAGCTTCACTACCTCATAGGCAATATGGCGCATCCCCCAAAGGGCCAGACGGCCCTCGTGGGACCGGCGACCGCTGCGTAGACTCAAGGATGCATTGGCCATTTGATTTCAAGGTGTCCCATGTTAGTACGGTGTTCGCTGGATCGGACAATCGAACAACTGGAAGCGTGCTTCGCACGGGAAGGCTATCGCGCGCTACGCTCGTTCGACCTGCAGCTGGCGCGCGCTTCGATGCTCAACCGAGCCGCGTGCACCTGCCCCCATCACGGTACCGACCGCTGCACGTGCCAGTACGTCGTGTACCTGGTATACGCTGAGCAACCCGAGCCGACGACTCTAGTACTCCATGGGTACGACGGCCAGAGCCAGATCACGGTCGAGGGCGCCGGCAACGGCTGGGCCCACGAACTACTGGGGCAGCTGGAGCACGTTCTGAGCGACCTCGAGCCCCCATCCGCCACTGGCAACCGGCGATCCGTCGCTCAGGAGAAACGATGAAACTTCGTACTCATGCGCCCTCGGGCCCATCGAGCAAGATTGTAATTCTCACCGGCCTCGTCCTTTTGATGGGGCTGTCGCTTGCTGCGTGTTCTACGGCGTCCGTTGAGGGCAGACCGGCCGCAACAAGTGGCGTTTCAGAAGGCGGCTACGTCAGGCTCCAGCCAACGGAACTCAATCCGCTGCTCCAATCTGAGGAGTTCGTACTTGTCAATGTCCACGTTCCGTTTGAGGGCCAGATTCCTGGTACCGACGCGCACATTCCGTACGATCAGGCTGAGGTGCAGCTGCCGGAGCTTGTGCCGGACCGGCAGACCCAGATCGTTCTCTACTGCCGCAGCGGCAGCATGAGCACGATTGCGGCCCAAGCCCTGACCGCAGCCGGCTATGGCAATGTATATGAGCTGGAGGGGGGCTTTCGGGCCTGGCAGGCCGCAGGCTTCGAATTCACAGAGTAAATGACCGAGCTGCCTGAAGGATCGAGTGCAGTCTTGAAGCATAAAGACCACAACGCAAAGGAGGCGAACATGGGTTGGTGGCATCACAGTTGGATGGTAGGAAATGCGGGCTGGGAAGGCCTGCTGATGGGCGGCATCATGATGCTGCTCTTCTGGGGCGGCTTGATCGCGCTGGCGTACGTTGCCATGCGAGCCGCCGTTGGGAGCGGAAGCTCCGAACATGGCGGGGTCGCGCAGGCCCTCAAGGTCCTTGCCGAACGCTACGCCCGCGGTGAGATCGACGCCCAAGAGTACCGTGAGAAGAAACAGGCCTTGCAGGCCTGAACGACGAAAGGGTATCTCGAAAGGAGATAACGACCATGATGGGATTCGGACTCCTGCTACCGATAATCTTGATCGGGCTCCTGGCCTACGCACTGGGATGGCGACCGCAGTTCAACAATCAGGCGCGGCCCGATCGGCGCGCTCAAAATGACGCGCTCTCAATCCTGAATGAACGCTACGCCCGGGGCGAAATCGACCGCTCGCAGTTTGAGCAAATGCGGCACGATCTGCGAGCCTGACTCGGCTGCGATCCATCGCAGCCGGTTACGCACGAAGAACAAGAGCCCCTGCCGAGAGATAGGCAGGGGCTCTCGCCTGCTTCAGGGCCGTTAAGCAGTTACTTCGCCGAGCACGAACAGCAGCATGGTGCCAGCGAGCAGGATCATGGCCAGGCCGAACCAGAGGCGAATCGGCCGGGCGTGGATCCGCTCCCAGCGAGTCCAACGTTTGGCCGCGGCGCGGTTACCGACAACGGCCACAATTAGGATCAAGGGCAAGACGAAGAGCAAGTTGTATAGCCCCAGGTAGGCCACACCCCAGGCCATCGTGGTTTCGGCGTCGAGCAGCGCGATGATCGAGACGTGCACGCCGCCCGAACACGGGAAGGTGCACAGGCCGACCAGGAAACCCGCCGCGACTGTTGCCGGGAGCGAAGCCCGGCCGACCCGCTCCTGCGTCTTGACACCGGCGAAGCGGGGCATGTGCTGTTTGAACGGGAATTGGGGGAAGAAGTACTCAGCCAGATTGATTGCGCCCAGGCCCATCAGCAGTCAGCTCCCGGCGCGGGCCACAAAGTGCGGATCCGAGGAGAACCGCTCAGCCTGCAGCAGGCCAAGGCCGATCGCGAAGTACACCAAGAAGATCATGAGGATGTACACACCGCCCTGCTTCAGAATTCGCTGGCGCGATTGCCGCAGCGTGAACAGGAAGGCGAGCAGCAAGAGGATGACGGCAAAGGCGCACGGGTTGACCGAGTCCAGCAAACCGGTCACCACAACCGCCGGCAGCAGCTTGCCCAGGTTGGCGACACCGACCGGCAGCGCCTCAGCGAACGGGGTGTCGATCGCGAACGTCTGCACCTGCCCCTGCCACGCCCAAAGCCGATACTCGCTCGGCTCGCCGTGCATTTCGGGCTGCCAGACGACCAGGCGGTTCGGCAAATCAGGGTGGCTGAGCACTCGGCGCAACAAACCCGGCCATCCAGTGCTCACTCATCCCGGACCGAAGCCCGCAGCCAGATTTCCTGCACCGAGCGGCGCGGGTCATTGCTCTCCAGGATTAGGCCGCGGCGGACGACCTGGCCGCGCGTGTCATGGTAGCCGGCGTCAAAGACCAGCGTCACCTCCGAGACCATGCCCGGCGGGATCACGGCCGATGAGATTTCGGCGGTGGTACAGCCGCAGGTCGTGAACGCGCGACTGATGGTGAGAGGGGCCTCGCCGCTATTGGCAAGGAGGAGCTCCAACCGCACTACCTCTGCCGGACCGACGCTGCCCACGTTGATGAACTCTTCGCTTTTGATGAGGCGGGGTTGGGGTCCGTCAGCGGGAAGAAACGGAATGGGTGGACCGGCACCCATCTCATGTTGGGCGGCGAAAGGTTCAAAGCGGGCTACGGCCTCTGGACCGTAGTTCGGGATCGTTTCCCCGCCTGTCCACGGCCCGAACATGAGCAAAAGCACGCCCAGGGCCAGGATACCGGCTCCAGCCAGGGTGGGTCGGCTTCGTTTGCGTTTCTGCTGCGCCTGGCGAGTGAGCAAGCGAGTTCGACTGACAGATGACGTGGCCACAGTCCCTCCTCCTGGCCTGGCCAGAGCGCAACGGAGGTCTTGTCTCGCTCGATTGGAGGGGGTCCACGATTTGGGAGGCCGGCGATGACTTGTCCCCCGCGGTCATCGAAGCCGATGGCGCAACCGGACCCAGAATCATCCCGCCCAACTCAGACACCTCCATTGTGTTTCGGTTCACGGAGCGGGCGGCGCCGCTGGGTTACCGGCTAGTACTTTCTATGGCCGAGGGCTGTGGTGTCACCATTGAGAGTTAGGTAACGGTAGATTCGCATAAGGCATTCGCCGACGCCTCGTTGGCCCACCAAGAACCTACTTGGGAATTCAACCCCACTTTAGCCCAAACAGGGTCTTCCCATCAATTTCGCAACCTACCCGGAGATGGCCATGGTTCCGAAAGGAGCGGCCCTGAAAGTGGTCGCAGTCTGACGTGAGACCCGCCCCGAGGAGATCGGATGACAGGCTGCATGGTGTGAGCGGGCGTAGTTCCGACAGGTTTCCGATGGGAAACCGATAATGAGAAGGCTCCGTTCACACCTCCCCTCCCCCATCGCCTCGCCCTCTAAAGAGGATCTGCGACGGCGAGGGCAGCATACGGTGTCCGGCCCAACGGATCCGGAAGATGTCGGAAGGCGATGAACTCGAAGCGAAACGGACTGTGTGAGCCGCCTTCTACGACGGGGATCCACCGGCGGACCATGAGGCCTCTTATTGAGCTTCGCTCATTTCTTCTTGGACATCAACAGGAGTCGTTGAGAGGCTGCGAAATCTATACGGGCAGGAACTGTACGAAGAAGTCGGCCCAGATGGCCAGTGCAATCAACCAGAGACCCACCACCATCAGCACGCGACCGCCCCAGATCTTGACCTGCTCAGTGTTGGCACGCAGCCGGGCCACAATACTCTCCTGGGCCAGCGCTATGGCGAGCGCCAGGATGAACATCAGAGCCGACATCGTCAGAGCATCTACGACGAACGCCAGGAACGCCAGGCCCGGGCCCGCCACAGTAAACGCATGCCCGGCCAGACCGGCCAGGATGGGGCCCGTTCAGCCAAAGCCGGCCAACACGTAGCCGAAGCCAAACAGGCCAAATCCAAGGTTGGGAGAAGTGCGGCGCAGATTGGCCTGCGCCCTCTGCAGTAGGCGCTGGAGCCGATCAGCCACTTCGACCCGGACGCCTCTCGCTTGCGCCAACCCCAGCAGGATCAGCAATGTTCCCACCACCACGCGCAGAGCCCGTCCGGGGGTGCTGGTAAAGGTAACCTGGCGGACCAGGGGACCAGCACCCGCCGCGATCACACCGCCCAGCAGCAACAGAAATAAGCTTACGCCCACGGCCAGCGCGGCCGCGAAGCCTAACGCCCGACCGGGGCCGGCCTCCGCGGCCTCCTCCGCGCCGGTTTCTCGGGCCAGCAGGGCCACGAGCAGCGGGAACGAGCAAGGGGAGAAGAAAGATGCGGTTCCAGCGGCGACCGCCAGGAACAGCAAACCACTGCCCGCGAACGCGGCCACGTCGAGCTTCAGATACGAAACAAACGCGCTGAATCCGACTACGGCGACCGCCAGCACAAGCGCGGCAAGCAGCCCGTAGCGAAGGCCTGCTGTATTATTAGTCATGAAACCACAACCCTTGCTCCGGGACTCCCAGCCCAGCTTCACGCGGCCTATTCTGGATTGAGTCCGGCGAGGTCCTTTGGTCATCCAGCGCGAGCTGAATGCGCTGGGTTTCATGGCTCGGCTCCACCCGCACCAAGCCGGGAATTTGGCTGAGACCCCTTTCAATGCTGCGCTCGCAGCCGTTGCAGTGAATCGTCCGCTCCCCGACAACTTCCAGTTCAACCTTCTCAACCGTTATTCTATACCTCCTAGATTGTTCCGTTACAAACTTAATCAACTGCTGCAGAATTTCCAGATCCTCTCACGCTCCAACCGACCAACAGCGTGGTCACAAGCCAGAAGAGGAGCAGGCCGGGGTGAGGATGGCCCCTGTAAAGTCGCTTGTAGCGGTCTCGATCGGCCCACATCACATAGCCTTCCGCCAGCATCTCCCACATGGCATGGTGACCCGCCCACAGGAGAGGCAGGTTCCGCCACGCGATGCCACCTGACCGCCAGGCCCGGACGAGGAGAACCACTGTCATGAGCAGGGCAACCGGGAGGGTTTGCAGGTGGCCGGCCTCGTGTTGGAAGGACAGCTCTCGCTTGGCCTTAACGGGCAGCCCGCGCCGGACGAGCAGGTTCACCAGCGGTGGATGGGGGACGTCCAGCCCCCAGAGGCCGACCAGATGCCAGAACGGCCCGTGCAGCTCGACCTCGCCTTCGGCCCCGTACCAGGTCCGCACCCGGACCCGCTTGCCATAGTCAGCCGCCTGACTGGTCACTGACCGTGGGCACTTCCAGCCCCGCCCGCCGTCGGTACCACCTGGTATCCCAGCAGGTCAAGCTCCTCTCGCGCCTTCGCCAGGCCCACGGCGCCTGGGTCAATAGAGATCTGGATCAGCTGGCTCCGGTGATCGGCTTTGACCTCCCGCACTCCCGCCAGACTGGAGAGGATGAACTGCACGCTGCTCTCGCAACCCGAGCAGTGCATGGTATGGTCGTCGACAACCCTCAGCTCCGTAACGTCGGATTCATCCATGTCGCTCGCTCCTCTCAGTCCAACCTACTCCAAGGATAAACCTTACAGCAGATGGAGGGTCAAGTGGGTGAGCCTACACCCCCGAAGCTCATCGAACCCCACCAACCAACCCACCGCTGGCGAGTCCACTTGTTCGAGTGCTATGCTGGTAAGAGCCGCCCCATGACTGATCCACGCCAAACCACTCCCCGAGGACATGGTCCACCCTAGCCCGGCGGCAGGGCCCGAAACGCCTCTGCTAGGCCTCCGCCCGTCTGTTTGCCTAGCTGGCTGGCGATCTCCTGAAAGAAGGGCTCAACCTGGGGGTGGTGTCGCCCTTGACTCTGGAAGCTGTGTACGGCCGCCATCTTCTGCTCCCAAACGTCGGTGATATCCACATACCGATTGGGCGCCTGACTCATGATCAGGTAGAGCGTCTCAGGCTTGTGAGGTCCGAGGCCCTCCTCCAACTGTTCAGGATAATAGAGAGGGGCGGGAGCAGCAATGTAGGCTGCTTCAAAGGTCACTTTTCCCACCGTCAGGTGATCAGGATAGATGGAGCAGGGATCATGGGAGCCGTCCCCGGGGTGCGGATCGTGGGTGACAACGCTACCCGGTCGATATCGGCGAATCAGCCGGACGAGTTCTCCCCGCAGCTCCCGTTCGTCAAATTGGAGGTCGCCGTCATCGTGCCGCAGGAAGGTGATGTCCTGTACTCCCAGGATGTCCGCGGCCCTCTCCTGTTCGTCCTCCCGGATGGCACCCAAGCGCTCCATCGTTAGTGAGGGGTCGTCCGTGCCCCGATTTCCACTTGAGCAGAGCACGTACACCACGTGCTTGTCGACATTTCTTAGCCGGGCGACGGTCCCCCCAGCATGGATGTCCAGATCCTCTGGATGAGCCCCCACCAAAAGGACCGGCTCGGCGATGTCCTGAACGTCAAGTTCCATCGGGGTGCCCCTTTCCTTCATCATGTCCCTGACCGCCCTCGAAACGGTTCAGCAGCCACAATCTGGCGGCGACCGAGAGCAGTGTGGCCCCGAAGAGCACCTGAAAGGAGAGCAGGTCAACCAGCACCGCCCCGACCAGCGGGAGCAGCCTCGCGGGTGCCACGAAGGTGCTCATGAAACCACTGTACTCCGCCCGCAGATCGTCGGGAGATATCTCCATCAGGTACGCAATATGTCCGATCAGTTCCCCACTGCTTACCGCCCCCAGGAAGAAGAAAAGCACGGCGCAGATTGGAAGCAAGGCGACCTGTGGCATGAGAGGCACGAGCAGCGCCAACCCTGGACTCACCCCAGCGACTGCATTGACGAACTTGAGCAGGCTGAGTTTGCCCCACCAGTCTCCCCAGGCTCCCCACAGCGGGTTGGCCAGCAAACGGCCGCCATGTTGAGCTGCCAAAAGAACTCCCACCTCCGCTTCGGCAAGACCTGCGGATCGAGTGGCCTGCAGAACGTAGAAGGGCAGCGCCATCGCCGTGATCGCCGCCAGCAGCTGATAGAAGTAGAAACGACGAAACCGAGGCCGATCCCGCAACAAACTGAGACCGCTCCCCAAGAAAGCCCGTAATGAGCGCGAGGTCAAACCCAGCGGTGCCGACTTCTCGCGCACCCGACTGAAGGCCAGGCTCGATAGGGCCAACAGCCCGGCGCCTATCGCGAAAATCACCCCGTAGTTGGACGGGAAGGGCAGGAGCTGATCCTGTCTTAGGATGGCGCCGATCAGCAAGCCTCCGGCCACAGCGAGCAACCCGCCCACAAGAAAGCGAACCGCAAGGAATCGGCTCCGGCGCCGGGACGGAATCACCCGTCCAATCACATCATCGTACGGCACACCGGCGATCCCGCTAGTAAACGTATAGATCACCCACGCGCCGAAAAAGAGTACCAGCAGACCGGGCGTTCGAAAGCTGTCGATCAAAATGAGCACCAGCGCAAGCAGGCCGAGGATCATCGCCCGGCCGAAACCGGCTACCAGGTAGATCGGTTCGCGGTAGCGCCGCCTCTGTGCGTAACGGGCCACGAACGCTTGCGGCGAGAGCCAGCCCAGCCGGCGCAGCGCCTCGGCTGCCCCCGCGGCCACACTGGAGCCGGTCAGATGGCCAAGGAAGGCCGGGAGCACGGTCGTGGTATCGACGAAGGCAGTGCCAAACTCGTACAGGACCCCACTCACACTGCCCGCCACGAAGTTGGAGGTCAGTTGGGAAGTTGTCCGCTCACCTTCGGTCCGCTGATCGGCCTCCGCCATAGATCGTTTGTCTCGTCATTCCGCGAAGTCGGCGACCACCGCTACGATCTCGTCTCCCCAAGGCAAGGTGAACTTTTGTGCCGTGTAGTCGTACTTCTCTGGGGCTATGCCCTTCTCACGCCTGTCTTCGGCGAGGGCATCGGCCCGATCTCGAGCCTGTTCCTCCGTCGTCCCAATGGCGAAGAACCGGCCGCAGCAACAGGGACCGCTTGCCAGGCGGGTTTCATGCCATTCATATTCCGGATCGTCTCGATAGGCGGTAGCCGTCGGATAGCAGTCGCCGCAAACGCAGTACATGCCGATGAACGCTTCCTCGGTGCTTCGCTCGACCTTCGCCTTCATGTCAGCCTTCATGTCTACATAGCTCCCATTCCAAATTCCAAGCCAGTGCTGAAACCAACTGGTGTTCTGATCGGGTACCTCCAATTCAAAATGGCAAACTCTCATATGAACCACTTCTACGGGTGCCAATCCGCATGACTTGACGGCGTAAGGGGCGGTAAACTTTGCAAGTCAAGGTGTCGCTGATCACTCCATGTCCTTTGCCCCACTGGATGCTGACCGTTTGCTCGACTATGATCGCAGCTACGTCCTTCCCATTCTCTGCATCATCGTCTCTTGTTCGCTCATTCTTTGACCTCTCATGCATAGATCCCACCGACGCGAATATCATCTGCTGCTTTCATGCTAAGGCTTCCGGGAACTGGAGGGTCAAGGGCAAATTGTTGCACGTGGGGCAGTCGATTTCGCCTGTGTACATGCTCATCGAGAATTGGTGCTCGAATTCAGATCTAGGTGTGGATTCCAGACAACCATCCTGTGGAAGATGGCCACCTTGCAGACCTTGTAGTTCGGTCAGAGAGGAACCACGAGGCTCATGTTCAGACGTCGCCTACGAGTTTGATGGAGGGATACCTGAAGGCAACGAGGTGCGTGTCAATTGCACACCCTTGGAGATAACTTTCCATCCTCTAAGAATCACCGAAAGCGCCGCTGAGGGCGCTTCGTTTTATTCGAGGCAACGGGGGAGATGGATTCGAACCGGCGACCGTCAGGTTATGAGAGCGAATCCTGAAAGCTGGGCCTTAGATCATCAGGCTGGGCTTCTGAAGGTGGCCTTGGGATCTGCGGTTGATTGAAGCCTCAACCACGGCAATATAGACATGATACAAGATCATTCGGCGCTAACGGTGACGAACAACGTGTAATTCTTACAAACCCTCGGCGACGATCCCTACAAGCCCCCCATCCCCGGATTGGCGGCGGCCTGCCGGACCCATGAAGCGAGCTGCTCTTCGTCCAGCTCGTCCGTCTCCGTCAAGTCCAGGGCCTGTCTTTCAGGACCCATCCCGCTGGGCGGCACCGGCTCGAGGTACGTTTCGCACACGAACGACAGCTTCACGTGTTTGGAGAAGGCAGCGAACGTAGCGAACGATCCGCGGTCACGCACATCTCGGCCTTGAAGAGATGTCGGCTCCATGAACAGGTACAACCCGTCGGCAGTAAAGATCGGTTTCAAGGGACGCATTCGGGGTATCGCTGACCGACGAACTGTCGCCAGATATACGGGTGCTGGGGTCCATCTGTCCGCTCCGAACCGTGCCAGGTCCGGTTCACGTTCGGCGAACTCACGCCAGCTGATCCTCTCGAACCTGTGTTCGGCACGACACCCCTTCTTGGCAAGGATCCGGTGCTACGCCTGCTCGATGCGGATCATGTTGCCGGCCGGATCGCGCACGGCAGCGTCGCGGACGCCCCAGAACTGATCGGCGGGCTCTGACAGCACCTCGACCCCGGGCGCGCTCGCCGTCTTCTCGAAGGTGGCGTCGAGATCGTCGGTGCGGAAGAATGGGCCGGGTAGCTCACCCTTCGCAAGCAAGGCGGCCAGGGCGTCCCCGTCCTCCTGGGAGCGGC
Source organism: uncultured Anaerolineaceae bacterium (assembly GCA_964517315.1). Lineage (GTDB taxonomy): Bacteria > Chloroflexota > Anaerolineae > Anaerolineales > E44-bin32 > DASWJQ01. The sequence continues at coordinate 12,352 of CAZFCJ010000081.1, forward strand.
CCGCGTGCGGCTGCGACAACACGATCCGGATGTCGGGCTGACTTTCGGTGACGAGTGTGATCCAGCGAAAGCCATCGTTCTCGACCTCGTCCTGCACCGTCAGACCGAGGCTATCGCGGTAGAAGCCGAGGGCGGCATCGGGGTCGTCGACATAGACGTGCACTACGCTGACTGAAACGCTCATGTCCTGTCCTCCAGTGAATCGGTCATTGAACCAACTCTACATGGATGCAGCGACCGATGCTTCTCCAAAACTGCTCATCCCCCGCCGTCCCGGCGCGGCCGGGTCAGCACCATCCGCTGGCAGTCGGGAACGGCAAGCAGCTCGTCGTGGTTGCGGGCACGATACGCGCTTGGCGTCTCGCCGACGAGCTCCTTGAATCGCGTGGAGAAGGAGCCGAGGCTCGTGCAGCCGACCTCGAAGCAGACCTCCGTCACGCTGAGGTCGCCGCGGCGCAGCAGCTCCTTCGCACGTTCGATGCGCCGGGTCATAAGGTAGGAATATGGCGTCTCGGAATACACCTCGCGGAAGCGGCGGCTGAAGTGCGCGGGCGACATCAGCGCCGTACGGGCAATTGCCGGGACGTCGAGCGGCTGCGCGTACTCGCGGTCCATTCGATCCCGGGCCTGGCGCAGCCGACGGAACTCATCGAAGTCGGGGGTGGTCGGCATTTGTACAACCATACGCTCGCACAACCCGGAAGTCAATCGACTGTCCAAGCCACCTCCGGCGGCCGGCTACCACAGGTAATGACCCTCTTTGGTCAGAACGCAGCAGCGCCGAACCGATCGCCAGCGGCAGTTGCCGGGCCCGGCGGTCGCCATGGAGGGCCGTTGGCAGCCTTCAGCGGAACAGAGGTCGTGATCCTCTCGGCGAAAATACTGCGGACGTGGCCAGTGACGCGCGGCCGAGGCCGAAGCAGAGTGCACGTTACTGATTCCAGTCCCTAGGGGACGCCAAGGCACAAAGCGGTCCGCAGGAGCTCATGGTCCGGGGGTGGCCGGCCCCAATCGCGATTGACCCTCGTTAGCTGCCCCGTCATCCAAAGAAGCGCCCTCATAGGCGCTTCTCGTCGTTCGAAGTAGTGGGGCCAGGATTCGAACCTGGGACATTCAGGTTGCGAAGTGGCTCGCCGTCAGGCGCGGTATGAGTGGGAATCCTGAAAAAGGGCCTAAGAACGTCAGGCTGGCCTTCTGAGGGTGGCCTGGAGATTTGCAGTTCTTTGGAGCCTCGGCAACAGTACCCAGCTGCCGCCATCCACAGCATGCCCCCTCTCTCGGAAAACTGGTGAACGACAACCTCGTTCAATAGATGGCATCAGCACTTCTTTCAGCACCAAAGCGATGGCATGCGAAAGCCTCCGAAGCGGATTGTCGGCAGCGTTCTGATCGAGGCCAACGGGAGATAGCGCCAATCAATACATAAGGGAATCCGGGCTCAGCGAGTGACGAGCGACATCTCAGAAGATATCTATGATGCTGGCACAATTTCCGTGTATGATGGTTCAACGCCCAACGCCGAAGGAGTGAGCTCATGAAAAGTATCACGCCTCATCTCTGGTTTGACAGTGAGGCACAGGGCATCTCCGCTCGTCGTCGGTGATTGCCGGACCACTTGCCTCCTTGATCCTATCCACTGTGGATGTCGCAGGATCCGAGATTGTGGGTCAAAGTCATCCGCTGGTCATCGCCAGAGCTTACCCTAATAAATCGGTGCTGCAGGGCTGAATGACCTGGTGATCACTGACCGCGCTTGATCGAACGCCTGTCAAAATGGGGAGAGCCAAATCCGGACTGCCCAGCCCAGGATGAAATAAGGAGGGATCAAATGGGGAGAATAGTCGTAACAGAATTCGTCTCACTCGACGGGGTCATGGAGGCGCCCGGCGGAGGCGAAGATTTTGAATACGGAGGTTGGACGTTCGAAATTGAGCGCGGCGAGGAGGGCAACCAATTCAAGGCCGACGAAACACTTCAATCGGACGCCCTGCTGCTCGGACGTGTGACCTACCAAGGCTTCGCGGATGCCTGGCCATCCCGCACTGGTGAATTCGCGGACAAATTTAACAGCATGCCCAAGTTCGTTGTCTCGACTACGCTCAAAGATCCCGAGTGGAATAATTCGACAGTCCTGCACGGCGACATCGTTGACGAGGTTTCGAAACTGAAGCAAGAGATTGACGGCGACATCGTAGTTCACGGGAGCGCCAGTCTGGTGCAAACGCTCATCGAGAACGATCTGGCCGACGAGCTGCGATTGATGGTCTTCCCGGTCATCCTTGGGAAAGGGAGGCGGCTTTTTGGAGCCACGACGACAAAAAAGCCCCTCCAGCTTGTTGACTCACGGACCGTTGGTGCCGGCGTTGCGATTCTTATTTACCGGCCCGCCGGCTAGCCCAAGGGCGCAAGCTCAGAACCGCCATGAGCTCTTGAGTAAGAGTCCCGCGTTCGATACGATCTTCTTTGCAGGAAGAGGCTCACCGTGGCCAACCTTGTCTACTCGGCCATCACGTCGCTCGACCGATAAAGGAGGACGAAGATGGCGGGTTCGAATGGGCCATACCGGACAAAGAGGTTCACGCCTTCATCAACGACCTCGAGCGCTCGGTCGGCACTTACTTCTACGGCCGCCGCATGGAAGAGACCATGGTCGGCTGGGAAACCGATTCCTTGCTGACCACTCGCCCGTTGTGCGAGACTTCCCCCACATCTGGCAAGCGGTCGACTAGATCGTGTATTCCACAACTATTGAGGCGGTGTTCAGTACGACGACCACGATGGAGCGAGACTTCAATCCCGAAGCGGTCCGCAGGAGCTCATGGTCCGGGGGTGGCCGGACCTAATCGCGATCGACCCTTGTTAGCTGCCCCGTCATCCAAAGAAGCGCCCTCACGGGCGCTTCTCGTCTTTCGAGGTAGCGGGGGCCGGATACTCTCCCGCGTCGCTGCGCTCGCGGGACCTGCGGCCGGCGACCTTCAGGTTACAC
>CAZFCJ010000082.1:0-7669 GCA_964517315.1 uncultured Anaerolineaceae bacterium
CCCAAGAATGTGCAATAATGATGGTTCGAGTTTAGCACGGGAAGGCTATGACCGAGCACAGCGAGCCCCACATTCGTGACACCTCGAGCCCGGGCGCGCGGGTGGTCATGCGCAATCTGGCGGTGGCGCTGACGACTTCCGCCATTCTGGCCACCGTGTTCACGGCCTGGACGCCGGCCAGCCTGAGCCCCGGTGAGCTGGCCGGCCAGCTGGCGGCGGCGGTCGAGTCCGAGCCTCAGATGACGGCGGCCCCGGCGGCCGGTGAGATGGCCGAAGACCGCGGACTGCGCATCGGGATCGTCGCCGGCCATTCCGGCGTGGACGAAGACACAGGCATGAGCGATCCCGGCGCGGTATGTCCGGATGGCTTGACCGAGAGGGAGATCAACGAATCGATCGCTGAACGTGTGGTGCGCGGTCTGGAGGCGGCCGGCTTTCAGCCCGACCTGCTGCAGGAATTCGACGATCGCCTGGTCGGATACAGGGCACTGGCCCTGGTGTCCATTCACGCCGACTCATGTACGCCGATCAACGACCAGGCCACCGGGTACAAGGTGGCGGCCGCGGTCGACACCGCCGTCCCTGACCGGGCGCAGCGGCTGGTGGCCTGTCTTGCCGACCGGTATGGTGAGGCCACCGGTTTGCGTTACCATCCTGATAGTATTACCCGTGATATGACCGGGTATCATACTTTCTACGAAATTCACAGTCAGACCCCGGCGGTGATTATCGAAGTGGGTTTTATGTATCTGGATCGTGGGTTCCTGACGGAGCATCCCGAGCGAGCGGCGCGGGGAGTAGTGGAGGGCGTTCTGTGCTACATTCACAACGAGCCGATCGATCCAGCTGGTGGCAGCTAAGCCGTGACGTCTGAGGAAGACCCGCTTCGTAAGGACGTCACCCGAACCCTGCGCCAGGCGCGCCAGGCGTTGCAAGAGGGGGACCGGGCCCGTGCCCGCCGCTTGGCGCGCGAGTGCGTTCGCCGCGCACCCCGGGACGAGCGCGGCTGGCTGTACTTGGCGGCGGTGTCCGAGCCCCGTTCCGCTATCGCCTACGCGAAGCGGGCCCTCGAGCTGAATCCGGAGAGCACGAACGCCCGCGAGGCCATCCACTGGCTCGCGCAGCAGCCGCCGAGCAAGGGACGGTCAACCCGATACGCGGGGCCTAAGATCCCGCCGCAAGGCGGCCTGTTCATCGCGCCGCTCGAGCGGCTCTCGCGCTGGTCTCCCATTTCACCCCAGGCGATTATTCCGGCCCTTTCGCTGCTGTTTGGGCTTGTGGTCTGGTACGGGAGTCTGCCGGTTGACGCGGGCAATCCGCGCTCCGACGTGGCGCCGGTGGCGAAGGCGTCGCACACGCCCACCTCCACGCTCACGCCCACGCCGACCAACACCGCCACGCCCACCGCGACCCCGACGAACACAGCCCCGCCGACAGCCACTCCGACCTTTACCCCCACAGCGACGCCAACACCCCGGCCGAACGCCTCGTGGGAGTATACGCTCAATCCCGAGGCACTGGCCGACGAAGGGCGCTGGATCGATGTGGACCTGAGCGAGCAGCGGGTGACGGCCTACGAGGGGGCGGAGCCGGTGCGCAGCTTTGTGGTGTCGACTGGAACCCTGACGCACCCTACGGTCACCGGCCAGTTCCGGATCTACGTGAAGCTGCGCTGGACGGATATGTCCGGCCCCGGTTACTACCTGCCCAATGTGCCGTATACGATGTACTTCTATCGCGGCTACGCGCTGCACGGGACCTATTGGCACGACAACTTCGGCACGCCCATGAGCCACGGCTGTGTGAACCACCGGACTGAGGACGCCGCATGGGTGTTCGACTTCGCCTCGGTCGGCACGCTGGTCAACGTCCATCCTTGATGGCGTGATTCTTGCATATCCCCTCTGGGAAGAACACATTTTATCGGAGCGGTGCGCGAAATGAGTGAGGACGCTCTCGTCCCGCCGAATTCCATCTCCCGGCGGGACTTCGTCAAGCTATCGGCAATGGCCGGGCTGGGCCTGGGCCTGCCGCTCCAAGGGCGAACACCATCCTTTCGTCTCGATGAACCGGGCCTCGGTCGCGTCACCGCGCCGACCGTGGAGCTCTACGCGGAACCTTCGTTCAACAGCGGCAAGCTGGAGACCTTCCAGCGCGATGATCTTCTCCGGCTCACGGGAGCGGCGATGGGCGGACGACAGCCAGCCCACAACCGAATCTGGTATGAGGTGGAAGGGCGTGGTTACGTGCACTCGTCGCCGATCCAACCCGTTCAAAACCAGCCCAACGAACCGATGACGACCGTCGCGGCAAGCAGCAGGCTGTTTGAGGTGACGGTCCCTTTCACGGATGCTCGCTGGAGTCCAGGTAAGGACGGCGAGTGGGCCTACCGCTTCTATTACGGTTCGACGTATTGGGTCAATGGAGTGTTCCGGGCCAGCGACGGTGGTCTGTGGTATCGGATCATGGAGGACTGGCTTCCCTACAGGTACTACGCGCCCGCGGAGGCCTTTCGTGCCGTACTGCCCGAGGAGCTCTCCCCTGTTTCGAGCCACCTCCCCGCCCATGAGAAGCGCATCGAGGTGGACCTCCAACGCCAGTGGGTGCGCTGCTACGAGGGCAGCGATGAAGTGTTTACGACCAAGATTTCCTCAGGTCTACCCCTGAAGGGAGGTGGTTACTGGACCCCGCTGGGTGAGTACGTCACCTTTCGCAAGCGCCCTTCCCGCCACATGGCCTCCGGCAACCGGGCCACCGGCTTCGACCTGCCGGGTGTACCGTGGGTGTCCTATTTCACGGAGGACGGGGTGGCCTTCCACGGAACCTACTGGCACAATGATTACGGAGCTCCTCGCAGCCACGGCTGTATCAACCTCACCCCGCAGGCCGCCAAGTGGATCTTTCGCTGGACGACTCCGACGGTACCTGCCCTGGATCGGGAGGTCGCGGTGGGACCCGGAAGCAGGGTCAGAGTTTACGCCTGAACCGTTGGGCGGTGCCTTGCGAAGGCAGGCTCTAACGTGCTTCTGATAACAGTCCTGTTAGACTATCCAGGTAAGAATCGAGCGAGCACGAAGACGATTGGACTGGAGGCTTCGCGAGTGGTCACTCTCGAGATGGAGGGGTACGTCTCGTTTGAGGTCCCCGGGGGCAACAGGCTGCTGAACGCGATTGAAGACAGTGGGATCGATATCCTGCACCGCTGTGTCCTGCACCGCTGTGGGGCAACGCCAGGTGCACAACCTGCCGGGTTGAGTTCTATCGAGGTGAACCGCAGCGCATGAGCGCAGTTGAGTGTACACGATTGCAGGGGCAAGGCCTGTTGGGCAAGGCCCGCTTGTCGTGTCAGTGCAAGGTCGAGGGGAATATACATCTCAAACCATGGAAGACGCTCTCCAACAGCGAGTACGAGGACCCCGGCTCGGCGCCGGCGGAAGACATCACACCCGAGCCCGAATGGGTACCCCTCGAGGAGCTCGCTGTCTAATTCCCTTGGCAAACCAACCGCTGTTCCAGGGACTCGTAATTGACGACCGCGATCGGCCGGTCGAAGTCGCCTACGTCGGGGGCGAAGCTTTTTACGTTGTCGACGACGATGGATTCCTGCGCCACGTGGAGAGCGAGCACGTGGATCGCCAGGTTTTGCGTGAGCTGGCACGCATGATCGAAGGGCACGAGGAGCTGATCAGCCAGGGAACGATGAAGATGCTCGGTCAGGAGGACATTTTCACCAAGGCCATGATCGACCGCTCGCTGTCCGAGATGGAGGAAAACTTTGATCAGATGCTTAAAACCGGACTTCCCGAGCAGGCGAGATACAGCCTGGGCATAATGGGCTTTCGGGTGGTCATTGATGTCCACGGCGAGGTCCTGCGCCTGGAACAGCCGGAGGTCAGTGACGAAGAAGGGCCCTGAGGCCTTTGTTCCTACACCCTTCTAACACAATGTGGGTACAATCCGATCTGTAAATCACCTAAAAGGAGATGGTTGCGTGGCGTTATCTGAGAACATCGTAGAGGTATCTGAGGCCACATTCGAGCAAGACGTGCTGATGCGCTCCCACGAGGTCCCGGTCGTGGTCGATTTCTGGGCCCCGTGGTGCGGCCCGTGCAAGATGTTGGGGCCCGTTCTGGAGCGTTTGGCCATTGAAGGCGGCGGGCGGTTCACGTTGGCCAAGGTCAACGTGGATGACAACCAGAAGCTGGCCATCCGGTACGGCGTGCAGGGCATCCCGGCCGTCAAAGCGTTCCGCCAAGGCGAAGTGGTGGCACAGTTCACCGGCGCGCAGCCGGAATCCAGGGTGCGCGGCTTCATCGAGAAGCTCGCTCCCAGCCCTGCCGAGGAGGCCGTGCAAGAGGCGGGCAGCCTGCTTTCGACCCGGCACTATGACGAAGCCGAAGAGGCGTTCGGAGAGGTCCTGGCCGAGGATGAGACCAACTCGGCGGCCGCGCTCGGCTATGTCCAGAGTTTGCTCATGCAGGGCAAGGGCCGCGAGGCGCTGAAGACCTTGAAGAATTTCCCTGCGGGCAAGGAGTGGGCCGAGGCGGAGCGGCTTCAGCCGCTGGCCGAGCTGCTGGTCGAAGCGCAAGAATGCGACCGGGTTGAGCACGAGGATCCGCTTGAGGCGCAGCTGCACCACGCCGCGCTCCTCATCGAGAGCGGCAATCTGCCGGCGGCGATGGACGGCCTGCTCGGGGTGCTGCGGGAGGACAAACGTTACCGCGACGGCCTGCCAAAAGACGCCCTGCTGGGGCTGTTCGCATTGCTGGGGGACGACGATCCGCTCACTCGCGAGTACCGGGACGAGTTGGCTTCGATCCTCTTCTAACGAGCCGACCTGAAGAGGCGGACCTTTATGAACTTCGTCAGGCCGCAAGTCGTCTAACCGCAGAGAACGCAGAGAGCGCGGAGAAGAGTTGGATCCAGCTTAGATGCTAGGAAAAGGAATTGGTTGCGCGGATCAAACCATCAGTTTTGTACACCAGCTTGTCAAACGCTAGATTGAAATGAAGTATTAGGAATCTCTGCGTTCTTCGCGTTCTCTGCGGTGAGTCCTCCCGCTGGGACGCGGGGCAATCTGGAAAGGCCAGAGCGGAGAAGCATGAGCATACCGCCGGGATGTCCCCGGCGGTTTGCCTTCAATCGGAGCCGGGTTCCTCGCTGCCGGAGGACGGGCGTCGCATGAAGTCCTCGCGTTTCTCACCCCGGCGCCAGGCCTGGGTGCTGACGATGTGATAGGGGACGTCGATGACGACGACATCTTTGTGCTCGTGCAGCTGCCGCCGCAGATTGACGGCGGTGCGGTTGTGCAGCAGCCGCTCCCACCAGTGTTCGGCAACGAACTCGGGGATGACCACCGTGACCAGCTGGTCGGGGAACTCCTCGCGGTTGACCCGCTCGATGTAGTCGACCAGCGGGGTCAGGATATCCCGGAAGTCGTAATCGATCAGCACCAGCTCGATGCCGGCCGTGATCACCGGAAACCTGCGCCAGCGACGTTCGATCCGCTCTCGCATTTCAGGGTTTGTGGTAATGGAAACGGCCCGGACGTCGTCGGACATCCTCTTGGCGTAGTTGAGGGCGCGGAACATGCCGCGGTGCACATCCCCAATCGGAATCAGCACGACATCTGCGACCGAGCTCAGATCATCGTTATCCACATCGCGGGTGCTCAGGGCCCTGGCGACGCTGTCGTAATGTCTCGAAATTAGCAGGAAGGCCAACACCAACAGCGGGATCGTGGCCGCCACGATCCATGCGCCCTCGAGGAATTTCGTGGCCGTAAGGATCAGGAAAACCACGAATGTACTCGTCGCGCCGATCAGATTGACCAGGCGCTTCCACCAAACCCCGCGCTCGTAGTGGACTTCCGTGACGTCGGTCTTGAGCGATTGACCGGGGCGCAGGTTGGCGATGCGCCCCATCAACTTAAACATACCGGCCTGGGACAAACTGAAGCTCAGCATCACTCCCAGCGCGTACAGCGGCAGCATGGCGATTTCGTCTGCCTGGAAGATGACCACGATCATGGAGGAGACGATAGCCAGCACGATAATCCCCGTGCTGAACACCAGCCGGTCGCCGCGGTTGGCCATCCAGCGCGGCAGGAAGCCGTCCCGGGCCAGGAAGGAGCTGAGCCGGGGAAAGTCCTGGTAGCCGGTGTTGGCCGCCAGAAACAGGATCAGCATGGTGGAGCCCTGCACCCAGAAGTACAGGAAGCCGCGGCCGATGGTCCGGCGCGCCAGCTGCGAGAGCACGCTCTCGCCGTGGGAGGGCACGATTCCGATGTGGGTGGACAGGTAGGTGATGCCGACGAAGAGCGACATCGCCATGAACCCCATCATCACCATCGTCTGGGCGGCGTTCTTCGACTCGGGCGGCTTGAAGGCCTGGACGCCGTTGCTGATGGCTTCGATCCCGGTCAGAGCGGTGCAGCCGCCGGCGAAGGCGCGCAGCAGCAGCCAGATGTAGGCGAAGCCGACCAGGGATGTTTCGGGCGTGATGGTTTGCTCGACCGGTGGCATCGGGTCCAGCCCGAAGATACCTGTGGTTCGGGCCACGCCGATCCCGATAACGAGCCAGCCGCCCAGCACGAATGCGTAGGTGGGGACGGCGAAGATTGTGCCGCTCTCGCGGACGCCGCGCAGGTTGATCCAGGTGATGAGCGCAATGGCGCCAATCGCAAGGAGCACCCGGTAGGGGAACACCTCCGGGAAGGCCGAGGTTACCGCCCGGACGCCGGCTGAGGCGGAGACGGACACCGTCAGCACGTAATCGGTCTGCAGGGCCGCGCCGGCAACCAAGGAGGGCAGGCGCCCCAGGTTGTCCTTCGAGACCGTGTACGCCCCGCCGCCATCGGGGTAGTGCAGGATGGTCTGCACGTAGCTGAAGATCACCATCAGCACCAGCGCAGCCACGGCCAGGCCGATCGGCAGCGTCAGGCGCAGGGCGCCGCTGCCGAGCACGACCAGCACGCCCATGATCGCTTCGGTGGCGTAGGCGTTGCTGCTGATCGGGTCCGAGGCGAACACCGCCAGCGCCCGGAACTTGTCCAGGCGCTCGTGGATCTCCATGCTGGTCGGGAAGGGCTTCCCGATCAGGAATTCTTTCACGCTCGAAATGGTCATGCCACACTTATGAGCTGAATTCCGGTGGCCCGCATGGTTGCCAGCGTCCTATGACAATCGCGGGCCTGAGTAGCAAGCCCGGCCTGCTCACGCGACGGTTACTCCGGAGCCTGCAGCGACGTAGGCTGAGCGTGCCTGCCAACGGACGGCGTTGAGTATGGTTACTGCTCGCCCGTCTCTTCCTCGTCGACGACGAATGTACCGAAGGCCTCCCCGATCGAGCGAGTGTCGACCGCCCGGATCTCATGGAGCACCCAGTACACGAACCCGAAGAAGGCGACGCCGGTCAAGGAAAACCAAAGAACTAGACTGGTTGGCATCCACCTATCCTTGATGGAAGTGACATCATGGAACGATCTCCTAACTCCCTAGCTATTGACGGTCTAGACCTCAACTTCCGAAAGGTCCTCCGTGGGACGTGATCCGAAGAACTCCTGCAGGTAGGACTTGACGGCCCCGGAGTACTTCTTGGCCAACACAAACGCACCCGGAAAACGTTCGGACACGTTGAGGGGAACGTCCCCGAAGATCTTGCGGTAGAC
>CAZFCJ010000082.1:7769-15290 GCA_964517315.1 uncultured Anaerolineaceae bacterium
CGGACGGGGACGACCACGGAGGATAGATCAGGTTCCGAGCCGTCATTTGGGGGACGAACCGCTACGACATCGCAGTCGATCCGCCGGAGCACCCACTCGATGGTCTTCCCGAGCGGGGATGGTGCCTTCCCTCCGTCGCCGCCCGGCCAGCCCAGCACAAGCAGATTGATATCCTTCGCTCGTACCGAGTCTCGGATCGCCAGCCCCACGCTGTGCGTGGCGCGCAGCATCCAGTTGAATGGCAGGTCATCGGGCATTTCATCGGCCATCTTGCTCAGCAGCTCTTGGCGTTCCATGGCGATGTCCCGGGAAGATCCGACCGGCAGGATCGAGGGCACCTTCACCGCGTGCAGCCCCCAAATTGCACTCACATTGGCCCGGGCGATGGAGGAGGCGATCCCCGAGAGCGCGCGCATATGGTCTTCGTGAGCAGCCGCGATCAGAATGTTGTGGCGGCGGGTGTGTGGTTCGACCACTTCCTGAATCAACGGCGTCTGCGTCCGCTCGATCTCCCGCGGTCGAGAGTAGGCGTAGTAGAAGAGGACTCCGCCCACGATCCAGGCGATGGCTGTGTACCAAGCAGTTGGGCTCAATTCATAGAGGAAGAGGGCCAACATGAGCTTGAGGATGATGCCGATGATGGGCACGGCGGGGAACCACGGGATGACGTATCCGCGGTCGAGGTCGGGGCGGTTTCGGCGCAGGTTGATGACCGCTACATTCACCAGCAGGAAAAGCAGCTTGAACATGATCACAGTGCCCGCGGCGATGTCCTCGATCGGAAGGGTTAAGGCGCCGACGATGATGAACGCCGAGGAGGCTAGGATCGCCAGGTCGGGCGTGTTGAACTTCCTGGAGATGTGGCTGAAGAAGTCAGGGAGATTGTGATCACGGCCCATCGCAAACGAAACACGCGAGCTCGAATAGATCGTCGCGTTGAGGGCCGAAGAGGTCGACATCAGGCCGGCGAACAGCAGGACGAAGATCCCGCCCGGCATAAAGAGGCGAGCGGCTTCGGCCATCGCCAACTCCTCCTGTAGCCCCAGGTACTGCCACACGGGCATCCCTACGTCATGCAGACCGCCTACGGCGACAAATGCGACTAGGACATAGATGGGAACGACAATAACCAGCGAGTAGAAGATGGCTTTGGGGATGTTGCGCTTGGGGTCAATGATCTCCTCGCTGGACTGGGCGATGATTTCGTAACCTTCGAATCCGATAAAGGTGACCCCCATGGCGACGAAAATTCCAAGCATGCCGTTCGGCGCGAAAGGTTCGAAGTTCTGCCACCAGTTGGGATTTCTGAAAGTCGCAAAGAGACCGAAACCGATGAACGCGAAAAGGGCCAGCACTTTCGTGACCGTGACCACATTGCCTGCCAGACCGGTCTCCGAAGCCCCTCGCAAGTTGATCCCGGTGAAGGCCAAGATCACTATCACGGCCACGACTTTGGAGACCAATCCGACTTCCAGGCCCCAGAAGCCGAAGCCCACGGCCTCAAGAAAGCGCGTGAAGAACGAGCCGAAGCCGACGGCGTACAGACTGCAGGCGACGAAGTGGGCGTACCATGACATCCAGCCCGAGAGAAATCCGGAGGGCTGAGGCAGGGCTTCTTTGACCCACAAATACCCGCCGCCCGCATCGGGAAAGCAAGAACCAAGCTCGGCGTAGACCATGGCGGTGAATATGGTGGCGACGCCGTTGAACACGAACGCGAGGATCAGGGCGGGGCCCGCGATCCCCGCGCCGATTCCGGTCAGGACGAAGATGCCGGCGCCGATCATGGCTCCCACGCCGATCATCGTCGAACTGAAGAGCGTTAGGTCTCGAACCAGGGATACGTGGTCGTCCGTGGATTGGGGGTGACTCTGGTTCTTGATTTGGGCCATCTCCGATCCTCTCTCTTCAGTTCAACGTCATGAATTCACGATCCGCCGCCAACGCCGCCTTGCAGAGGCCTTCCTTGGCCCCCACAAGCATGCCCATCAAATAGGGACGGACTGCGCGTGCCTTTTCCCCAAGGAATACCGGTCCTTGTTGCCCACTCGTGCAGTGTTGTTGACCCTACGGCGGGCTGAATTCTCCTACAAATCAGCCGCACGCTGCCCTATGAAAGGCTTTGTGTCTGCCATAACCGCGTGCATATTATCACAAGCTCGAATCAGCGGGCTGCTCCTCTTGGCCAGCCCGAAACTGTGTCAGTTTGGCCCCAGAATGTCGGGGGTCTGCGCAGTGAGATGGGTCGGGACGCGGATGCCCAGGCTGCAGAGCGCAGACTGCTCGTTGACCGTGCCCACCGCGTCGTTGTCGGATCGCGAAAAGCCCAACCGAGGGCCTTGGCCGGGCGGCGTCCGCCGCCATCCGTGTCAGCACGAAGCTGCCGACGCAGATCATCGTGATGTCGAAGGGCAACATCTCACGGCTGAGCTAGGCATTCGCGATCGCCACGTTTTTTCCTTCTATCCGTCCACAGAGCGGTACGCATTGGCCCCTTCGCCGCCTAGAAGCAATCAAGGGACAAGGATCCGAGTTCCCTGCCCCCGCTTGGGCCGCATTGCACCCGGCGCCGGCCGTCAGAACCGGCGACCTGTGAATGCCTCTAAGCGCGGCTTTGTTCGTCTATTGTGTCAATTCACACAAGGAGTATTGTATACGATGGGCCGGGGCGGTCAAGATTGACCGCCCAGTCGTGGGGATCATCTCCCAGCAACCCTGGAGGCAGCGGATAACTAACCAGAGAGAACCCAGAGTGCACAGAGAAAAATCTCAAATCCGCTCTTTTGGCGGTGTGGGGGTCCGATCAAGTCTGACACCTGACGGGACCCATTCTCAGCCACCAAGAGCGGGAATATGAGCTTCTCTGTGGTCTTCGAAGCTTTGTGGTGAAATCTCGCCTGCAGAGCAGATCGGATCCGCAAAGTGGGTGGGAAGAGCGCGGGGCAAATCGGCAGCAAGGGATCGACGGCGGACCTGGAATGGCAGGCTGCGGGCGGTCCTCAAACGACGAGGCCGACCTTGTGCTTCACTTCGAGGATCTTGGGTTCGGAGACCGCGCGCGCCCGGTGGGCCCCTTTCTCCATCAGCCGGTCCAGCTCGGCCGGGTCGTCCATGAGCTCCTCATAGCGCGTGCGGATGGGGCGGACCACCTCAATGACCACCTCGGCCACGCGGATCTTCAGATCGCCGTAACCGCGCGCAGCGGCGAAGTCCTCCAAAACGGCTTCGTCGCTCTTCCCGGTCACCGCCTGGTAAATGGTGAGCAAATTGTTGACGCCGGCTTTTTCCGGCGCCTCGCTGAACTCGATGTCCTGGCCCGAATCGGTCACCGCGCGCTTGATCGCCCGGCGGATGTCATCATCCGAGTCGACAAGCCGGATCGCGTGGTCGCGCGACTGCGATTCGCTCTTGCTCATCTTCTGCGTGGGATCGTCGAGCCCCATAATGCGCGCCCCGGCGGGCGGGATGACCGCCTCGGGCACCACAAACGTATCTCCGTACAGGTGGTTGAAGCGCTGGGCGATATCTCGGGAAAGCTCTACATGCTGCTTCTGATCCTCGCCCACCGGAACTTCATCGGCGTCGTAGAGCAGGATGTCGGCGGCCTGGAGGACCGGATAGGTCAGCAGCCCGGCAAGGACGCTCTCCTGCTTGGCGGCTTTGGCCTTGAACTGCGTCATCCGCTCGAGCCAGCCGAGCGGGGTGATGCAGTTCAAAATCCAGGCTCCCTCCGCGTGGGCGCGCGCGTGGCTCTGAACAAACAAAGTGCTGCGCTCGGGGTCGATGCCGCAGGCGATGAGCAGGGCGGTGAGCTGTCGGGTCTGATGAGCCAGACTGGCGGGGTCCTGATAAACGGTGATCGCGTGCAGATCGACCACGCAGATGAAGTTTTCGCGTGTGTTCTGCGCCTCGACCCAGTGCTGAATCGCCCCTAAGTAGTTCCCGAGGTGCAGGTTGCCCGAGGGTTGGATTCCGGAAAAAACCCGTTTCTTCTTTGTGTCGTTCATGTCTCCTCAAAGCTTTTAGATACAGAGCGCCACTTCACTGAGGTCGCTCTTCCAAGTGGATCCGCGTGGATACGAATTTGTTCCCGGAAGACCCGTTGGCGATCGCCTTCCGGCATCTGATGGTCCCGGACTATCTCATCCGTCCCTGCGCGGGGAGAAGCTAGCCCAAGTATTGGACCGCCAACCATCCGCTGACCGCGCCGACGGCGATGACGAGCGCGAATGACTTCCAGACCACGCTGCGCAGCCGTTCAGTGCCCATGAAATGAACCAATCCGAGCTTGAACCCGGTGTTGATGATGGCGGCGATCAAGATGGCGATGGCCGCGTTCGCCAGGTCGAGCTGGCCGACCGAGGTCAATCCGGACACGCTGAGCGTGATGCTGTCGACCCCGGTCAGACCGCTCAGGGCGCTGACCGCGAAGAGACCGGCGCTGCCGAACGCCGAATTGGCGTATTCTACGACCAGCAGCACGACGGCGAACATCGCCGCGAACAGCAGCGCGGTCTGCAAGCGGAGGGGGTTGGAGAGGTCAACCACGTCACGAATTTCCTCGGATTCGGCCTGCGCCGATCGACGCCAGTAATAGCGGGCGGCGAGGGCGCCGGTCACCAACATCACCAGCAGGGGCAGGGCCAACAGCCGCAGCAATGGCGGATATACGACGAGGACCTCGATGAAGATACGGGGGAACATCACGGTTGAGGCGAGCACCACGGCGATGCCGGCCAGCGAGGACAGATCCGGCGACTCCCGACTGTGCGACGCGAAGCTGACGGTGGTCGCGGTGCTGCTCACAAGGCCGCCGAACACCCCGGCCAACCCGGTACCCTGGCGCGGGCCGAGGATCTTCATCAGCAGGTAGCCGACGAAGCTGATCCCCGAGACGAGGATCACCAGCAGCCAGATCTCGACCGGGTTGAGCACCGCAAAAGGCCCGAACTCCTGGTCCGGCAGCAGCGGCAGCACGACCAACGAGATCAGGCCGAACTGCAGCGTCGCCCGCAGGTCTTCCCCGCTCATGCGCCGGGCGATCATGTGCAGTCTGGGCTTCATGGCCAGCATCAACGCGGTGATCACGCCGAGCGCCGCGGCCACATCGGCGCGGTCCCAGATCACAAGGGCGCCAAGCACGGGCGTCAGCACGGCCACCACCTCGGTCGTCATGCCGGTCGTGAGCCCCTGCCACACGCTGGCGATCCGGTTGCCGGCGACCATCAGTATGAAGCCCCCGTAGGAGACGAGGAAGATCTCGAAGCCGTGGAGGTCGGCGGCGAACGCCGCCAAGGCGCCGAACAGGGAGATGAGCGCGAAGGTGCGGATGCCGGCGAAACTGGTGGAGTCGGCCCGCTGCTGGACGAACTCGCGTTCGATGCCGATCAAGGCGCCGATCAGCAGGGCCGCGCCGAAGCGCCACCACGGCTCCAGGTTGATGAAGTCCTGCATTGTGTCGCCTGCTTCCCGATCGTGCTTGAAACCGCTTCCCGGGAGGCCTGCCGAATGGCGAGTTCGCGCGGCCGGTCCCGCCGGTGAGCCCTGTGAGTGGGGCGGGTGGGAGTCGAACCCACACGCTCTTGCGAGCAGAGGATTTTAAGTCCCCGGCGTCTGCCAATTCCGCCACCGCCCCAATGAAGCCTGGACCCATTCTAACGCCCGCGCGCCGGCCGTCAAGGCGTAATGGATCGCAAGCAGGAGTCACCGCAGAGAGCGCGGAGAACGCAGAGCATTTCAACTTAATGCCCTGGGTCTTCATCACCAGGCGTGGCCTCGTCGATAGCGGTTCAGCTGGCTGTTCCTCGACAGACAGGATCAAATACAAAGGGTAAAGTTATCTCTCTGCGATCTCCGCGTGCTCTGCGGTAAAGGTCCGATCCGGCCCTGGCCAGCAAGGTTCACCAAGGTCAGCATGTTATAATTTCAGACCCATGTTGAAAAGCCTCACGAATCTGCTCGGCGGCGATCCGATGCGCCGCGAGATCGAAAGTCACTCCGAGGTCGTCGAAAGCATCAACGCTCTGGAACCCCAGATGCAGCGCCTGGGAAGGGAAGCGCTGCAGGCGAAGACCGACGAGTTCCGGGCTCGCCTGGCCGAAGGCGAGACGCTCGACGACCTGCTCCCCGAGGCCTTCGCGGTCGTGCGGGAGGTGGCCGTGCGCACCCTCGGGCTGCGGCACTACGACGTCCAGCTGATTGGCGGCATCGTGCTGCACGAGGGAACGATCGCCGAGATGAAGACCGGCGAGGGTAAGACCCTGGTCGCGACCCTGCCCCTGTACCTGAACGCGCTCACCGGGAAGGGCGCCCATCTGGTCACGGTCAACGACTACCTCGCCCGCCGTGACGCGCGCTGGATGGGTCCAATCTTCGACTTCCTGGGCTTGAAGGTCGGCGTCCTGCAGGAGGCTTCGCGCACCGAGGGCGGCCGCAAAGCCTTCATTTACGACCCCGACAAGGAATCTTCCCAAGAGGACATCCACCAGCTCGAAATGGTCGACCGCGGCGAGGCCTATCAGGCCGACGTCGTCTACGGGACGAACAACGAGTTCGGCTTTGACTACCTGCGGGACAACATGGCCCGCAGGCTGGAGGACCGCTCGCAGCGCGGGCACCACTACGCCATCCTTGACGAAGTCGACAACATTCTGATCGATGAGGCGCGGACGCCGCTGATCATTTCCGGGCCCTCGCGCGAAGACCCCGAGCTGTACGAGCGCATGGCCCGCGTGGTCAAGCAGTTGAACGCCGAGGACTACGAGATCAACGAGCGCGACCGCACGATTTCATTGACGGCGATCGGCGAAGACCACGTGGAGCAGATCCTGGGCGTGCCGCTGCGGGACCCCGACCGCCCGGAAGATATCACGCCGGAGCAAGCGCGCCTGCTCGGTCACCTGGAGCAGGCGCTGCGGGCCGAATATCTGTTTAAGCGCAACAAGGATTACGTGGTGCAGAGCGGCCGGGTTGTGATCGTGGACGAATTCACCGGCCGCCTGATGGCCGGCCGGCGCTGGTCCGACGGACTGCACCAGGCGGTTGAGGCCAAAGAAGGCGTCAAGGTCCGACGGGAGAACGTCACCTACGCCACGATCACGCTGCAGAACTACTTCCGCATGTACGACAAGCTGGCCGGCATGACCGGCACGGCGCAGAGCGACGCCGCCGAGCTGGCCAACACCTACATGCTCCAGGTCGTGCCGATCCCGACCAACAAGCCGGTGGCCCGGCTCGACCAGGGCGACCTCATCTACAAGTCCGAGGACGCCAAGTTCGGGGCGGTGGTCGACGACATCGCCGAGCGCTACGGGGCCGGTCAGCCGGTGCTGGTGGGCACCATCTCGGTCGAGAAGTCCGAGAAGCTGTCGCGGCTGCTCGACAAGCAGGGCATCCGCCACCAGGTGCTCAACGCCAAGGTGGGCCAGCACTTCCGCGAGGCCGACATCATCGCCCAGGCCGGCAAGCTCCACGCGGTCACGGTCGCGACCAACATGGCCGGCCGCGGCGTCGACATCATCC
>CAZFCJ010000083.1:0-15008 GCA_964517315.1 uncultured Anaerolineaceae bacterium
TGGCGCAGAATCCGGCCAAACGCATGGCCGGCCAATTCGTCGAACGCTGGCCGACGGTGATCGGAGCGGACTTCCTGGCCCCGGTCGCCCGACGCTGGCGGACCCAAATCGCCGAGCTGAGTAAGGCCGTGGCCCAGTTCGAGGAGCTCCCCGAGGCGGACCACAATATGGTCGCGGGGGTCAAGGCCCCGGAAAGCCTGTTCGGGAAGACCATGGTCGTGCTGCTCAAGGCTCCGGACCTGCACCCTCGCAACCGGGCTCGGGTTGACATTACGCGCGAAATCCTGATGGTCGAAGGATTCAACACCGACAAGATCGAAGCGATGGGCGAGTCGCGTCTGGCCCAACAGTGGACTGCCCTTCACTACGGGGATTATGTCGCTTTCTACCTCGCGATGGCGTACGGCATCGACCCCACTCCGGTGACGGCGATAGAGGGCTTGAAGGAACGTCTGGACGAGGTCTGACCGGCGGGGTTGGACCAGCTGCAGTGCATGAGGCACGATAGTGGTTGAACTGAACCAACGTCGGTCCCGAACCCCGATCTGGCTGGGCATCGCCGTGAGCGTCGCGGCCGCTGCGGTTGGATTTATTTGGGCCTCCCCACAGGTGACCGCCGTCTCACCGGCGCCCGGCGCCGAAGACGTGCCGCGTTCGTCGGCCATCGAGATCCAGTTCGACCAGGCCATGGACCGCGCCTCCGTCGAATCACGGCTGTCCGTCGATCCCCCGCTGAGCGGAGAGGTTGACTGGGAGGGCGAGCGCCTTCGATTCACCCCTCAGGAGCCTTGGCCCCAGGGTAGTGAGGTGACGGTACGGCTCGAGGCCGGGGCCCGCAACAAGTACTTGCTGCCGCTCGTCGGGG
This sequence comes from uncultured Anaerolineaceae bacterium, assembly GCA_964517315.1. Taxonomy (GTDB): domain Bacteria; phylum Chloroflexota; class Anaerolineae; order Anaerolineales; family E44-bin32; genus DASWJQ01. The sequence goes on from CAZFCJ010000083.1 coordinate 866, forward strand.
CAGAGACTTGGTCGTTTGCGGTCGCCCCTGCCCAAGTACTCTATCTGGCGCCCTCCGACGGCCCTGCTCGGCTGGTCGCTCACCCTCTGCAAAGGGCCTCCGGCGAACCATTGCCCGGGGGGTCGGGCGAGATCGCCGACTACGACGTGGCCCGGTGGGTCGGGGCGCTGGTCTATCTTCAGGCCGACGCTGGCGGGAATAACTCGCTTTTCCTTCACCATTTGGCGACTGGCGAGCGGACGGAGCTTTACGAATGCCCGGCCGGGGTTCGCTGCGTCCGGGTCGCGGTTTCACCGGACGGACGGTGGGTGGCGCTGGTCCGTCGGCAAACGGAGCAGACCGATACGGGCGTTCGTCAGCTCGCGGCGAGAAGGGTGTGGCTGATAAGGGCTGGGCCGGGCGCGGAACCGATCTCATTGGGTCCCGAGGGTGGAGAATCGCACTCCCCCACGTGGGCCTCGGCGGGTCGACTCGGTTATTATGATGCGGATCGGGGTGTTGTGGCGGTGGTCGAACCAGATCAGGATGGCGGATGGAGGGAGATTTCGGCTGTGCCCCACCCGTTGGGGGAGCGCTGGTCCTGGTCGCCGGACGGCCGTTTTGTGGTCTTCCCCGAGGTCGAACTGCTCGAAGAGCCGCCAGTCGAAGGGGTAGATTTCTACAGCCATCTTTATCGGGTCGAGATCCAAACCGGCCTGCGCACTGATCTCTCCGGTGGACCGGGTGATTTGGTGGAGGACGCAACGCCTGCCTATTCGCCGGACGGATTATGGATCGCGTTCGCGCGCAAGTCGCTGCGACCGCAGGAATGGACGCCAGGTCGACAGCTCTGGGTGATGCGATCCGATGGCAGTCAGTCGCGACAGTTGACGGACGATCCGAACTACAACCACGCCGAAATCACGTGGAACCCAAATGGCGAACGGCTCGCCTATGTTCGGTTCTTGCAGGTCGAGCTGGATCGGCCGCCTGAGGTCTGGTGGATGGATCTGGAAACAGAGCAGAAAAGCATGCTGGTAGAGGGAGGGTATGCACCGCAATGGATGCCGTAGCCGAGGTGGGAAAGACCGCCCCCGAGTTCCGCTTGCGGGATTTGGAAGGGAAAGAATACCAGGTCAAGGGAGCGCATGGGGAGATCCTGGTACTGAACTTCTGGTCGGCGGAGTGCCCGTGGGCGGAGAAAGGAGACCAGGCGCTGGCGGCGATGGACGTCGACTGGGGGCAGGAGGCCCTTGTCTGGCGGGTCGCATCCAACGTAGACGAATCACCGGAGCAGATACGGGAGGAGGCCGAAGCGCGCGGCGTCGAGCCCGTTCTGATCGACGAGGACCACCGCGTCGCCGACTTGTACGGGGCGGTGACGACCCCGCACTTGTACGTGATCGACCGGCAGGGCGTGCTGCGGTACAAAGGGGCGCCCAACGACGCCGGTTTTGACGATGCGGAACCGGAGCATAATTACTTAGCGGCGGCGCTGCAGGCCGCGGGTGAAGGTCGGTCGCCGGAGCCGGCCGAGACGCGAGGTCGCGGCTGTACGATTGTGCGGCACAAATGATGGCCACTGAGCGCCGAGCGAGGGAAGCTTCTGGCCTCTAGCCGCTGGTGCCCGGCCCCGGCCACCTCTCCGGAGGTCGGAGAAGTAGAATATTCTTTCTGGGGTGGGTTTGCTCTGAGCGCTGGCCACAGAGCTGAATGGACTGATCCCGTGACACCAGCTCCCTTCAATGGCTCATGGGAGTTGTAGAGACGTAGCATGCTACGTCTCTACAACTAGGATCGCGGTCTCCCGGGGGCGCTGGATCTGCTTATGTAAGGGGAGCTTGCACTTGCATCCTTCGACACGCTCAGGGCGTTAAATACATTTTTTGTGAGGGGCATTGCACTTGGTGCCTACGTCCTTCGGCAAGCTCTCAGATTTTCCAACGCTGGCATATGAGTGTCGTCTGCAAGTGCCACCAACAACAAGCCAAAAGCCATTTTGAACCTGTCGCAGGATCCGCCAGCGATGCGCTCACAGGTTCAAAGGGGGCCGTCAGGGCGGCCCGGGAGTGAACCGATGTTCGGGCAGAGAGCTCTTGATGCCTTCCCTGAAGCGAGGAGATTCGCAGCGTTGGGGGAAGAATCTGACCGATGACGGGTGAATTCGACCTCCAGCTCATGCTGCGCATCGCCGCCTTATTGATTCTGCTGGCGCTCGCTGCCGCCGGCGCCTTGGCCGTTTGGGTGCTCACACGCGTTCGACGCATCCGGATACCGCCGGAGGCGGATTTCGTCACCGCGCTGCGGCTGACACCGTTGTCGGTGGTCATTTTGCTCGATCTTCTGGACTTCAGCCTGGACATCTTCGCGGCTCCATTTGCCTGGGGCTTGCTCGGGAGATTGGGTTTGAAACCGCTGCGGGCCGTGACCGTTGTGGAAGCGCTGATCCCGGGCACCCAGGTGCTGCCGACGATGACGCTGGCCTGGCTCGCTGTGCGTCTGCTCCGCCGCTAGGCCGCTGCGTTCACCCGCCGGGGAGTTTCATGCTCGACCGGGTGAACGCCATTAGCATGGGACCATCATTCGGGATGGAAATCGCCCAACTCTGGCTCAAGGAGCTCGATCAACGCTTTGCTCGAAAGGACGAGTCCCGCGTTCTTCATCCCCGCGCCGATCGAGACTTCATCGTGGCTCAAGATTCGCCAATCGGCGAGCAGGCGCACCTGTTTTCGAAGCCCGAAGGGGGAAACGGCGCCGGGTGGATATCCGGTCACTCGCTCAACCTCCGCCGGACGGGCGGTGGTCACGCGTGAGACCTCGAGGTGATGGCGCAGCTTGGTCCAATCGACCTGCTCGGGACCCGGCATGAGAACCAGCACGTAATCACCGCCTTCCAGGCGAAAGAGCAGAGAGCGGACGATTTGCTCGGGGTCGAGGCCGCGCGCCTCGGCCGCCTCTTCCAGCGAGCCGATCGGCTCGCTGTGCACGTAGGTTCGGAAGCGAATCCCACGTCGGTTGAGGTCGTTCGTGGCGGGGGTCTCGACTTCAGCCATCGCCCGATTGTAGCCCGACGGCTGATGGCTTCCATGCTATAATCTCGGCGCCGCTCGGATCGTTAAGACCGAGACGGCCACGGGTTCACTACTATACGCCCCGCCCTGGCCCAAGCGGGGGCTTTCCTCGGGCCGTGGGCATCTCACTCTTGAGGAGGAGATAGCCGTGAGCACAACCCCTGATTCCGACCGCACAAAAATCACCACCGCAACGTACCGCAAGAAGAAAGCCGCCGGCGAGACGATCACCATGCTTACGGCGTACGACTACGCCGCTGCCTTGGCGATGGACCGCGCCGGGATCGACTCCATTCTGGTGGGCGATTCGCTGGGGATGGTGGTACTCGGCTACGAGACGACGTTGCCGGTGACGATGGAGGACATGCTCCACCACTGCAAAGCCGTGGCCCGTGGCGCCGAGTTCGCCCTGCTGATCGGCGATATGCCCTTCATGAGCTACCAGGTTTCCGTCGAAGAAGCTCTGCGCAATGCCGGCCGTTTCTTGCAGGAGGCCGGCATGGACGCGGTCAAGCTGGAGGGGGGTCGCGAGCAGGCCGAAGCGGTTCGAGCCATTACGGGGGCGGGGATTCCCGTGATGGGGCACCTGGGCCTCACCCCACAGTCGGTGCACCAGTTCGGCGGGTTCCGCGCCCAAGCCAAAAGCGCCGCAGCCGCCCAACGCCTGGTCGAGGACGCTGAGATCCTGCAGGAGGCGGGCTGCTTCTCCATCGTGCTGGAGGCGATTCCCTCCCGTTTGGCCAAGCTGGTAAGTGAGCGGCTGGAGATCCCCACCATTGGGATCGGCGCCGGTTCCCCTTGCGACGGCCAAGTGCTCGTTTCTCACGATCTTCTCGGCCTCTTCGATCGCTTCATGCCGCGCTTTGTCAAACAATACGCTCAGCTGCACGAGGTGATGACGGAGGCGTTTGCGGCGTACAAGCGCGATGTCGAAGCCGGCGAGTTCCCCGGGGAGGAGCACGCCATCGACATGAGTGATGAGGAGTGGGATCGGCTGATAGAACTGCTGGGCGAGGCTTGAACTGGAACGGGCCGCGGCCGTGGATCATCTTGTGATCGTTGGCACCGGGGCGATGGCTTGCCTGTTCGGGGCTTCGCTGGCGCCTCATACACGGGTGACCCTGTTGGGGGGTTGGAAGCAGGGTGTGGAGACGATCCGGAGTCGGGGAATTCGCGTCGAGAGGCCCGACGGCCCGCAAGTGATCGAGGTGGCGGCGACCCTGGATGCTTCCGATCTTGCTGGAGTCCATTGGGCCTTGGTCTTGGTCAAGTCCTGGCAAACCGAAGATACCGCCCGCCGTCTGGCCGCATGTCTTGCCGCGGACGGATTGGCGCTTACCCTGCAGAACGGACTGGGCAACCTCGAGATCTTGCAGCGGGAACTCGGCGAGGCGCGGGCCGCGCTGGGCGTGACCACGGCCGGCGCGACCTTGACCGGCCCTGGCCGCGTTCGCCCGGGCGGTGAAGGCCTCGTCTATCTGCCTTCGGATCGCCGTTTGGACCCATTCCAAGTTTTGTTTGAACGCGCCGGCTATTCGGTGCAAGCCGTCGACGATCTTCAGGGGCTGATGTGGGGCAAGCTGGCGGTGAACGCCGGCATCAATCCGCTCACCGCTTTGCTCGGCGTGCGCAACGGCGCCCTCCCCGAACGACCGGACGCCCGTGCCGTCCTGGAGCGCGCGGTAGCGGAAGTCGCCGCGGTGGCCCGAGCCGGCGGCGCCGAGCTCGCCTTTGAGGATCCGGTGGCGGAAACGCTCGCCGTCGCCCGCCGCACCGAGCAGAACCGTTCCTCGATGCTGCAGGATCTGCAGCGCGGCGCTCCGACGGAGGTCGACGCCATCTGCGGCGCGGTCGTCCAGCGCGGGGAAGAGCTAAACGTCCCCACGCCGGTCAACGAGACCCTGTGGCGGCTGGTGCGGGCGGCGGCCGAGGGACGGCACGGATGATCGCCACCGAATCGCTGGCTGAACTGCGCCAGGTCTGCGCAGAGCTCGAGCGGCCGCTGGGCCTGGTGCCCACGATGGGCTTTCTGCACGAGGGTCACCTCTCGCTGGTGCGGGCGGCTCTCGAGGAGTGCGCCGCGGTTGGCGTGAGCATCTTCGTCAATCCAACGCAGTTTGGTCCGGACGATGATTTCGACGAATACCCGCGCGATCTGGAGCGCGACTTGGCGCTGCTGGAAAAAAATGGTGTGGATGTGGTCTGGAACCCTCCGGCCGACACCGTGTACCCTCCGGGCTTCCAGACTTGGGTTGAGGTCGAGAAGCTCTCCCAACCGCTGGAGGGCGCCCACCGGCCGGGCCACTTTCGCGGTGTGACGACGGTGGTGGCCAAGCTGTTCAACGCGTTCAAGCCGGATCGGGCCTACTTCGGCCAGAAGGACGCCCAGCAGGTCGTGGTGATCCGGCGCATGGTGCAGGACCTGCACTTGCCGCTGGAAATCAGAGTTTGCCCGATCGTGCGCGAACCGGACGGTCTGGCGCTTTCGAGCCGCAACATCTATTTGAACCCCGCCCAGCGCCAGGCGGCGACGGTGCTGTACCGCGCCCTGAGTGCTGCTGTGAACGACTTCGAGCGCGGGGAACGAGGGGCCGCAGCGCTGCGCCACCGGATGACGGAGGTGCTTGCGGAAGAGCCGCTGGCAGATCCCGAGTACGTCTCTGTGGCCGATCCCGGAACCCTTGAGGAGATCGGGGGAAAGGTTGAAGGTGGTCTGCTCTCAATGGCGGTTCAACTCGGAGAAACGCGGCTTATTGACAACATGCTGATCGGCGAGGCGCAGCTGGGCCGGTGAACAAGGAGAGCATGATGCTATTGGCGGTGGATGTTGGGAACACAAATATCACGCTGGGGGTATATGAGGGACGAGAGCTGCTGAGCGCCTGGAGGTTGGGGACGCTTCAAGGGCGCATGGCCGACGAGTATGGCCTTCAGATTGTGGGACTGCTCGAGCATGAGGGGCTGGACCCGGCCATGATTCAGGGGGCTGCGCTGGCCTCCGTGGTCCCCCCGCTGACCCCTACCATCTTGGGGGCCCTGGATCGCTACCTGGGACAACACCCGCTGGTCGTCGGCACCGGCGTGAAAACCGGCGTCCGTATCCGCTATGAAGATCCCAAAGCGGTGGGGGCGGATCGGGTGGCCGACGCCGCCGCAGTGTGTGAACGCTACGGCCCACCCGCCTGTGTGGTGGATTTTGGCACCGCCACCACGTTCGACGCCATCGACGCCCAGGGGGACTATCTCGGCGGCGCGATTGCGCCGGGGATCGGGATCGCCGCCGACGCCCTCTATCGCAACACGGCAAAGCTCACCCGAGTCGAGCTGGTTCGCCCGCCCAGCGCGATCGGCCGCAACACCGTGAACGCGATGCAGTCCGGGTTGCTTTACGGCTACGTCGGGCTGGTGGAAGGGATGGTCGAGCGCTTTCGGCGCGAATTGGGGCCGGGGATGACGGTGATCGGGACCGGCGGCTTGGCCTCGGTGATCGCCGAAGAGACCGACGTCATCGAGCACATCGACCCTTGGCTGACGCTGGAGGGGCTGCGTCTGATTTGGGAGCTGAACCGGTCTGAAGCGTAGCCGCCACAACACCTCGAACCGATCGGCTGTGTTACATTTCGGATTGAAGCGAAGGGTCAATCAAGTCTCAAGGATGGATGAAGGTATGACCAAGGTGGACGAAGGCCGCGTCGAGTCGGTGATGATCCTCGAACCGGGCACGGACATCATCTCTACCCGATTGGAACGTGTAACCGTCACAGAAGGCGGCTTCGAGGGCGACCGCCACGCTGGCCTGACCCGCCCCGCCGACGTTCGCACGCCGGAGGCACCGCGCAGAGAGAAGGTCCGCAACACGCGGCAGGTTTCGATCGTCTCCCAAGAGGAGATGGATGAAATCGCCCGCCGCATGAAGCTCGAGGATGTGCGGGCGGAATGGATGGGCGCGAATTTGTGCCTGAGCGGCATCGAGGAGCTGACGAAGCTCCCGCAGGGCGCGCGCCTGGCATTTGAAAACGGGGTCGAGATCGTCGTCCACGGTGAGAACAAACCGTGCACCGGTCCGGGAAAGGTGATTGAAGAACACTATCCGGACCGGGCCGGGTTGGCCTCGCAGTTTCCCAAGCAGGCGCTGCATCTGCGAGGTCTGGTCGGTTGGGTCGACCAGCCGGGCGAGATTCAGGTCGGTGAGCGGGTGCGGGCGATCTCACCTGAAAGGGTCCGTCCCGGATGAGGGCGAGGAAGTCCGTCGAGCCCTCCTCGGCATCCGCACAGGCCCTCCCACTGGAGGGCCTGGCTCATTTAGGGGCCGTCTACCTGATCTGGAGCAGCACGTACCTGGCGATCCGGATCACGGTGCGGCCGGGGGCGGGCTTTCCCCCGTTCACGATGGCCGGCACGAGGTTGCTGCTGGCCGGTGTGCTGCTGATGCTGCTGGCGTTCGTCCGGCGCCGGGACATCCGCCCTTCGGCGAGGGACCTGGTCACGCTCGCTGGGTCGGGCATTCTCCTGTGGGGCGTGGCCAACGGTCTGGTGGTGTGGGCCGAACAGCGCGCCGACTCGGGTTTGGCGGCGCTGGTCATCGGCGGTGTGCCGATATGGTCGGCCGTCCTGGACGCCCTGGTCGATCGACGCCTGCCGAGCCTCCGGCTGATCGGGGCCCTGGTGCTGGGCTTCCTCGGGGTCGCCACCCTGGCGTGGCCGGTGCTGCGCAGCGGGGTGGGGGCTGACGTGTTCAGCGTCGCCGCGCTGTTCACAGCGGCCTTGTCTTGGGCCAGCGGCTCGGTGTTGCAGCGCAGGAGGGGGTTGGAGGTCAGCCTGACGGTGAGTTCGGCCTATCAACATTTGGCGGGCGGAGCCGGGCTCGTCTTGGTCGTGCTGCTGCTGGACGAACCCCTGGCAACTCCAACGGCGGCCGCATGGGGAGCCTGGTTGTACCTGATCGTCTTCGGCGGCCTGGCGTTCACCTCGTTTGTGCAGACGCTGCGGCTGCTCCCGATCAGCGTGGCGATGACCTATGCCTACGTCAATCCCGTGATCGCCGTGTTTCTCGGCTGGCTCATTCTCGATGAACCGGTGACCGGTTGGACGGTGACGGGAGCCGCCCTGGTGCTCTTGGGTGTGGCGGGGGTGTTCCATGAGCGCTTCGGAAGACGAGAAATCCCGGCGCAGGAGGAGCGAGACGCGGAAACGGTCAGCCCCGTAGGGGATTGAGCACGACCTAGGTCAGGCTTGCCATCGTACGGCAGGTGTGGCAGTCTGGGCCTCATGAATCAAAGGCGACGCGCCCTCCCGCTGCACTGCTTTCTCTTCGCGCTGATTCCCATCGCCTCTCAGCTGGCGTTCAACAAGGCCCAATTTCTGCCCAGCGAGGCGTTGCGCGCTGCAATTACCGTGCTGGTGATCACGGCTGGGGTGCTCGCGGCACTGCGATTGGTTTTAGGCGATTGGCTGCTGGCGGGACTGCTGACCTCCGCAGCCAGCATCTTCTTCTTTACCTACGGCCACCTTTTCACGCTCCTGATTCTTATGTTGGACGCGGTCTCCAGCGCACTGGGGCTCGGTCGCGAGGGCTTGGGGATCGTACTCGCAGGTCATTTGATATTGGTTCTGGGGCTGGCCTCGTTGCTGGCCGCTATGGGCCATCTCCTGGCACGCAAACAGGGCTGGTGGATACCGGGCGGGATCTTTCTGAACGCGGTCGGGATGATCGCTCTGCTCATCCCTGCCTACCAGATTCTCGAGTACCAATGGCGGGCTCGGCGACCCCCGGCTGTGAATCGTCCGCAATCGGAGCTTACGACCCTGCCAACTTCGGCCGTGACGGGATCGGCACAGCCGGACATCTACTACTTCGTGCTGGACGGCTACGCCCGCGAGGATGTCCTGCGCCAGGGTTACGATTACGACAACTCCGGTTTCCTGTCGTTCCTTGAAGGACACGGCTTTTGGGTCGCGGACCGGAGCCGCAGCAATTACGTGCAGACGGTGCTGTCCCAGGCTTCGACGCTCAACATGTCCTACCTCGACGAGCTGCTGTTTGGGGACGATCAGCAGGCGAGCTTTCCGGGCCGAGGCGGCTCGCTCGAGCCGCTGATTCGGGAGAGCCGCGTGAGGCGCATCGTTGAGGAGCGAGGCTACCGATTCATCTCATTCACCAGCGGATATGGCCCGACGGAGATTACGGACGCCGATGTGTACCTTGTTCCTGACTACCAAGGTGTTGGCGCGTTTGAGAGCTTGATTATCAGGACGAGCGCCCTCTCTTTGGTAGAGGATGGCGCTTGGCTGCTTGGATTCCCTTACCCATACTCCGGGTACGGTTCCCACCGGGAGCGGTTGCGATTTGCGCTGGAAACCCTACCTCGAGTGGCCGAGATGGAGGGGCCGAAGTTCGTTTACATTCACATGTTGATTCCCCATCCCCCGTTTGTCTTCGACCGCGCGGGCAGCCCGGTCGAGCCTCAGTACCGCTACACTCTGCACGATGCCAGCAGTATTCCCCTGAGCGAGGCGCAATACGTCGAAGGGTACCGAGAGCAGGTCATGTTTATCAACTCCGGGCTGAGAGCGATGCTACCTGAACTGATCGAGGGGTCTGAACCTTCGCCGCTCATCCTGATTCAGGGCGACCATGGGCCGGGCGCACATCTGGACTGGAACCACCCAACTCCTCGAGGCATGAATGAGAGAGCGGCTATCCTGAATGCTTACCGGATTCCGGGCTCGGATTACGAATCCTTCTACCCGACCATTTCGCCGGTGAACAGCTTCCGTCTGGTGTTCAATGAACTGTTCGGGGGCGAACTGGAGATCCTGGCTGACCGGGCCTACTTCTCCGCCAACCCTCGCCCGTTCGACTTCCGACGGATTCCCTGAACCGGGAATGCCGTACAGTGGTCTCTGGCCAGAAAGTATTGGACTGCCGGCCGAACAGACGATCGTAGGGGTGGAAAAGACTTGGTGAGACTCTAGACGAGCTCGGCGGCGAAAGCCTGCGAGGAGAGTGCTTCTCCGGTCGCGCTGACCACGTGGTCGGACCACGGTTCACGGGCGCCCGGGGCGAACACGTTCTCGATCAACCAGTCCCCGACTCTGGGTTCACGCGCCAGGCCGCTTCCCTCTTCGACAAGAGTCTGCTGAAGCTGGGCCCGAAAAAGGTGACCCAGTTCGTAGTTGTGGTAGTAAACGGGCGCCAGCGCCAGGTGGTACTTGGCGGCCCAATCCGGCGCGCTGCGTCCAGTCGGCTTGGGTAATTTCTGGTAGCGTTCCTTCAACTCCCACCACAGGCTGTCCAGGTCCCGATCAGGATCGGCGTACAGCGCGCGCTCGAAGTTGGTCATCACCAATACCCAGCGCGTGAAGATCAGGCCCTCGGCCCGCTGGCGGGCCTGTGCCGCTTTCCCCAGTTTCTGGGCGTCCTCACCGGCGAGATCGAGCGACTCGGTCAGCCATGTCGGATCGGTCGCCACCGACTCCATCAGCAGCGCGATGGCCTCCGTTGAGAGGATATGCGGGGGCTCGCGCAGCAGCCAGGGCAGCGAGGGGTCGATGTACTTGAAGTAGACGGCGTGGCCCAACTCGTGGAGCAAAGTGGTGGTCCAGTGGCGGTTGGCCTCCAGATTATTCAGTGTGCGAACGTCGCCTTCGCGGTCGATGTCGGTGCAAAATCCGTGCTGGTTTTTGCCCGGTCGCGGGTACAGGTCGGACCGTTCCAGGATATCGGCCACCTCAAGCCCCCAACCGTCGTAGGTTCGTTGGACCACCTCGATCGGATCTCGGCCTTTGAAGGGTGTGTCAATGTCCACCGAGCCGATGGACGGCGCCCGCTGGAAGAATCGATCCCCGTAGTGCCACGGCCCGAGATCCTTGACGGCCTCGCCGAAGCGGTCCGCTCGATCCTGATCGATTTCTGATTTGAGTTCGGCGTACGGTGCGTTTGACTGGTCCTCGAGCTCCGCGAAGAGCTGCAAGAGTTCGTCTTCATCGATCTCGTCCAGGGTGAGCGAGCGCTCGAAGTGATCCCGATAGCCCTGCGCTTGCGCCGCCGCGTTGCGCGTGCGGGCCAGCTCGCGAATGGTGTCCGCCACTCGGGCGCCGATATCTTTGCTGGCGAGCCAGGCGGTCCGCGCCTCATCCGTATCCCGGCTTTCGCGAAGCACGCGATCGAGCTCGTTGTCGGAGACTTCACGGCCATCGATTTCGGCCCGGAAGTTGTAGTAGGTCTTGCGCACCTGGGCTTCAAGCTCGGTGAGCTTCTCGATGGTGGCCTCGTCCTGTTGGGCCTTGGCCGCGGCCAGGTAGATGACCCGCAGCAGGCGCGCGGTCAACGGGTCGTCGGCTCCAGCCTCTTCGAGTTCCTTCGCCCGCTCGAAGCGCTCGCCGTCGGACCAGAAGCGCAGGAGTTCGGCCTGAGCCTGCTTCTCGCGCTCGTTGGCTTCGTCGCTGCCCTCCGTTGCCGCCTCCCACTGGGCGCGGTTGTAGGCGATCTCCAGCGCTCTAGCCCGCTCGGTCACGGTCTCAATGAAGGCCTGGGGGTCGGAGGCCATGCCGGCCGTCTCCTCGTAGCGATGGGCGGCAAAACTTCGCAGGAGTATACCATCGCCAACCGCGGCATCCTCGGATGGGACACTGAGTTGTACAATATGGGGGATGACGTCAAACGGTGATCTCAGACTTTCGGAGGACGATCAGGCCATGTTGGCCGGCGAACGGGGGCCGGCGGCCGAATTGTCCATGTCGATCCTGACGCGCATGGCCGCCGTCCAAGGGGCGCAGGAGCTTCTGACGATCGAGGGCGCCCATATCGACAGCACACTGTACATGGGCGAGGCCACCCTCGAGTTCGCCGAACGCCTGGCCGATATGGGTGCCGGCGTCGCCGTGCCCACCACGCTCAACGTCAGCGGGGTCGATGTGCAAGGGTGGCGCGAATGGGCCGTGCCCGAAGAGTGGGCCGAGAAGGCCCGCCGCCAGATGGTGGCTTATGAGAGCATGGGCGCCCAGCCGACGTGGACCTGCGCTCCATATCAGACCGCGTTCAAGCCGGCGTTTGGCCAGCAGATCGCGTGGGGCGAATCGAACGCGATTGTCTTCGCTAACTCGGTGATCGGCGCGAGGACGGAACGCTACCCGGATTTACTGGACATTTGCGCTGCCATCACCGGTCGTGTGCCGGCGGTCGGGCTGCACCTGGACGAACACCGGGCCGGCCAGATCTTGTTCCGCCTGGTGGGTGTCCCGACCGAGCTGCAGGCCGCCGATTCGTTCTATCCCGTTGTTGGACATCTGATCGGCGAGGTCAGCGGCGAGGCCGTTCCGGTCATCGAAGGGCTGGACGTGACTCCCACCGAGGACCAGCTGAAAGCGCTGGGAGCCGCGGCGGCCTCCTCGGGCTCGGTGGCGCTGTTTCATATTGTGGGAGTCACACCCGAGGCGCCGACACGGGAAGCGGCCTTTCAAGGTCGAGAGCCTGAGCGCTCAGAGCGGGTGGACAAGGTGCGCCTGCGGGAAGCCTGGCGCGAGCTGACGACCCACGAAGGCCAGCAGCTCGATATGGTGGTGCTCGGCAGCCCGCACTTCTCGCTTCCGGAGTTCGAGCAGCTCGCGCCGCTGCTCGAGGGAAAGCGGCGCCACCCGGACGTGCAGTTCCTGGTGACCTCCAGCCGCGGCATGGCCGCCCTTGCCGAGAAAGCCGGTTATCTGGAAACGCTGCGTGAGTTCGGTGGCAAAGTCACGCTCGACACCTGCATCCTGACGACACCGATGCTGCCTGACGACGTGCGCATTCTGATGACCAACTCGGCTAAGTACGCCTACTATGCACCCGGCCTGCTGGGCACGGAGGTGGTGTTCGGCGGCATGGCGGACTGCGTCCGCTCTGCAGTCGAAGGCCGGGTGTTCAGGGACGACTCGCTGTGGCAGTGACGCTGCGCGGCGAACCGCTGGTCCCTGGACGCGCCAGCGGCCGCCTGCTGGTCGCCGACCAGCCGCTGTCGTTCTGGGGTGGCTACGACCAGGCCACCGGCGAAATCATCGACCGCAGGCATCCACTCTCCGGGCAGGCCGCAGCTGGAAAAGTGTTGGCGCTGCCGGGCAGCCGCGGCTCGAGCACGACCACGGCGGTGATGTTGGAAAGCGTACGCGCCGGGGTGGCTCCGGCGGCGCTGTTGGTGACACAGCGCGACACGTTCTTCGCGCTGGCCTCGATCGTGGCCGATGAGATGTACCGGGCCGGCGTTCCGGTTGTGCAGTTGAGCGGCGCAGCTTTCCGCCGATTGCGCAGCGGGGACATCGCGGCCATCGATGAAGAGGGGCGAGTCGAGATCCAGGAGGCCCAAGCATGAGCGACCGTCAACGCCGAGCCGATATCGTCCCGTTGATGCAGGGCAAGCGGGTCATTCTGGCGGTGACAGGGTCCATCGCTGCCTACAAGGCGGTGGATCTGGCCTCCCGTCTGACCCGGGCCGGGGCCGAGGTGGAGGCTCTGCTCAGCGAAGCCGCCGAGCAGTTCGTTTCGACGCTCACCTTCCGCTCCGTCACGGGTCGGCGTGCCTTCACCGAAGCGGACTTGTGGGGCGAAGAAGCGCACATCCTGCATGTGGGGCTGGCCAAGCAGGCCGATGTGCTCGTGGTGGCGCCGACGACGGCCAACACCCTGGCCAAACAGGCCCACGGTTCGGGCGAGGGCCTGATCGCGCTGACCGCGCTCGGGGCCGAGTGTCCGGTGCTTCTGGCCCCGGCCATGGATGCGGGCATGTACGACCATCCGGCCGTACAGGCCAACGTGGCGACCCTGCGCGAGCGCGGCGTGCACATCGCCGGGCCGGCCGAAGGGCGCATGGCGTCGGGGCTGGTTGGGCTTGGCCGAATGATCGAGCCGCAGGAGATCGTCGGTCACATCCGCTGGTTGCTCGGTCAGCAGGGACCGCTCCATGGCTTCCACGTCGTGGTCACCGCTGGCGGAACCGCCGAGCCCTTGGACCCGGTGCGGGCGCTCACCAACCGCTCAAGCGGCAAGCAGGGATACGCGCTGGCTCAGGCGGCGATCGACCGAGGGGCCGAGGTCACACTGATCAGCGGCCCCACCCATT
>CAZFCJ010000084.1:0-7994 GCA_964517315.1 uncultured Anaerolineaceae bacterium
ACTGCTCGACAGCCACAACCCCGTGTACAGACCCTCACGCCAGAAGATCACCGGCCAGGCGAGCAGCACCGGCCAGTAGTTGGCATAAAATCCGATGCTGCGTCGGAGGGTCATGAACTGCGGGCTGAGGTCCCCCAGCCAGCTCCGGAATGAATAGGCGAGGGCAAACGCCAGAAGCACAGCAGCGAGGTCCGTCACCAGCAGTGCAAGGCGGATCAGGAGGACGGAATAGGATCTCAGCCACCGGGCTGCGCCGTTCGGGGAAAGTTCGGCCTCGGTTTGTCCGCTGCCACTTTGACCGTCAGGGGTCCGGCGTGCGTCAACCACCCCGGCCTCTTCGCCGCTCAAGATAGCAATCCCTCAAACCGATCGGCGATGCGCTTTAGATCGAACTCGCGTTCCGCGAATTCCCTCCCGCGGCGGCCCATTCTTGTGCGCAGCTCGGGCTCCACCTTCAAGCGCTGGGCATGGGTCAGGAAGGACTGCACGTCTTCGGGACCGGACACCAGACCCGAGCGCGCGGTGTCGATGAGCTCGGCGGCCGGGTTCCCCCTCGGCAACGCCGCCAGAATCGGTCTGGCGGCGCAGCAGTAAGCCAGCACTTTCGAGGGCACCGAAAACTCCCCCGCATCACGGGTCAGGACGGCCAGCAGGACGTCCCCCGTTCCGAGGACCTGCGGGTACTCCTCCGCCGGTTGGTAATCGAGCACCAGGACATTGTTGAGCGAGCCGCGGTTCAACCTCGATCGAAGCCAGTCGGCGCCCGGTCCATTGGAGACTACGAGCATCCGGACATCCGGCTGGTCTTCATATCTTTTAGCAAGCTCCGCCAGGAGTTGAGGGTCATGCTTCAGCGCCAGGGTCCCAGTGTAGAGGAACACGAACTTATCCGCCAGTCCATGCCGTTTTGCCCATGGATTGCTTTTGGGCTCGACCGGAATCATTTCGAGCGGGGCCCAATTGGGTATGATCTCGACCTTGCCCCCGGGGATCCCCCATGAGCGCAGCGCGGCGTCGAATTCCTTGGCGATCACGATCACCCGATCGCTCCGACGGATCAAACGGCGCTCCAGCCGCATGTAGTACCGGCCGATCAACTCGCCGACCAGTGGGATCCTCTTGGCCAGGATGCGCCGCGTGGCGACCCCGATCAGATCCTGGGCCCAAAAGACGAAACGCGCGCCGATTTTGCGGCTGGCGCGCTCGAACCGAACTTGAGAATCCAGCGGCGTCTGCGCCGAAATGACCACCTCCGGCCGGTATTCTTCCACTTCCCTCGCCAGCAGGTCCCCATACTCGCGTTCCTGCCGCCAGCGCTGGATGAAAGAATACTTCTTCAAGGGACGCCGCGTGAAGATCGGCTTGTACGTCAAGTTCTCGCCCAGCTCTGGCTCGACGGAGAAGCTCCCCTTCGGAGTGTTGTTGTATCCCGAGTAGAGGTGGAGGATCGTATGACCCCGCCGGGCGAGCTCCCGGCTGAGCTGGGCGATGAACGCGTATCCGCCGTAGTCATGCAGCAGCAGTCGCATACCCCTCGCCTACCAGTCGAGATCCCTCTCATACCCGAGATCGATGAGCAGTTGCCCGGCGACGCGCTTCATTTCCGCTTTGTTTCGCTCGGTGAAAGCCTCCCGCCAGCCCCCCGAGCCCCCTTTTCGGTACGTGTGCGATTTTTCAGGGGCGATGGCCGATTCCATCGCGGAGACCAACGCCGGCGTTTCGAGATTGAGCGTCGAAGCATTGAGGTACTTATCCGCAATCATCGTGAGTGCATCTTCTCTGCCATCGCCCATCAGATCCTCGTAGCGCAATGCCAGCGCCTCGTCGTCCGACAACCAACCCGCATAGCGAGAGAATCGGACAGCCACATTGGGATAGTCCAGTACAAACTCCTCTGAGTCAATCCCCAATATCGCAGTCGAAATACACTCCTCGAGCGAGCCCAGCTTGGCGAAGTAGCCGTGGAGCCGGTGCCAGCGGTTCATCTCGCTCAAATAGAACGCCTCGGAAACGACAACGTCCCGCGGATCGCGATAGATGAAAAGATGGACGACATTGAACTCGGAAAGAATGGGGCGGAAGCGTTCGTCGAAGAACAGGTGCGCGGGCAAGGCCTCTCCTGGCACAACACGCCGCAGTCTCCG
This sequence comes from uncultured Anaerolineaceae bacterium, assembly GCA_964517315.1. Classification (GTDB taxonomy): domain Bacteria; phylum Chloroflexota; class Anaerolineae; order Anaerolineales; family E44-bin32; genus DASWJQ01. Next base: position 2,145 of record CAZFCJ010000084.1, read on the forward strand.
CGCTTGGCTGTCATAGGACCTTTCACGAAAGGTGAGCGACGGCTTGGAAGCCAAGAACGCCCCATACGTTCTGACCTGAGGAATTCCCTGTACGATTTGAAGGAGTAGATGCGTGCCGCTCTTGGGAAAGGAATTCACCAGGACCGGCGGCTCTCCCTGATATTCGAGCGCGCCAACGCGAAGTCGGATTAGGAAACGGCGGCCTCGAAGAGGTAATAGTGATAGCTTCCTGATGAGCGGACTCTTGGTCAGCAAACCCGCCTCAGGTCGTCTGGAAAGCATTCAACTTCCGTCGGGCATGTTACTAAGGTAGCGACCCAGAAAACCAAAATTGTGCAGGCGCACAATCTTAGGAGCCAATCACATTGGCGGCTGGTAACGATTGGCCAAATTCCGACACCCATCTCGCCTTCGACCACGCCTCACTGCTCTCCAGATACCTCTTGTAATTCACCTTTTCAAAGACGTGAAGCTGCCCACCTACAGTGCCATCGTAGATCACACGATTGTCTTCGACAAAAAGGTCGCGGGCCATTCGGTAGCCCTCTTCCATAGCCTCGAAATTCGGAAGCTGCCACGTGACTCCAGGGCCAAAATATTGATTCGAAAAGTGGTCCGCGTCAGGCCGGTCGGCTTCCACAGGTTTCCCTGCAGGTCCATCCTCGGAATAGCTGTGGTCGACACCAACGAGCAACACTTCGGAGAACCCCAAGTAGAATGCAAGCTCGAGCGCAACATTTGTAACGGTGCCTCCACCATTGAAATAGCCGCGAGTCATTTCACCGTTCATCGTTGCAAAGGGCTTTGCGGGCAACAGCAAGATATCACGCTGACCTTGCCATGCACGACCATGCTTCCAACTAAATACCTTGAGACCGGAAGCCGCGGCCATTTCAGACCCAAATTGACCAATGACAAAGCGATTAACCGAGACGAGGAATGTAGTCTCAAATCCAATCTGCTCAAAAAGCAGGTAGATTCGGTTTAGACCGAACGTGAACTCGGATTCCATAAGTGCCAGGTCCATCTGCTTCAGACTGGGGCCGTTACCCAAAACCACACACCTGCATCCATCGAAGCGTCCCTTAAGTTCAGCGAGTACTTCTTCTGCATGGCGTTTCCCTTGGGCCGACATCAACCAGTTTAGGTAGCTTGGGACCACACGCAGGTGATTTAGTGGGACCCTCAACCACCTGGGCATGAATTCATAGAGAAGTGATTGAAGGGTGACCAAAGTTCTGGTTGTCATTCCAAATGTTTCCTGAAATTCGTCCGTATAAGATATCTCACGCAGCTGGAATAAGCGCCGTTTCCGACCAAGCGGCCAGAGGGCGGATGCGCTCGCCACTTGCTCCAACGAACATGCAGAGTTCCAAAGGTCTTCAACCGGTCAAGCTCCCAACTGAGATCGCGTACCGGTAGCGCAGCATCAAAGGCCAAGCCAAGACTTCCGTCACGAACCTGTCCCGAGGATTCAATTGATCCTTCCACGCGTCGTCCAGCTCTAACCTGATTTCCCCAGTTCGAAACCTTACGGGGTTCCCGGACAGCGTGTGGTTTGGCCCAGCAATGTACCTATCTTCGCTCAAATGTCCAACATGTGCATTCGTGTGGCCGACAAGGCTGAGAATACGATCCAGATTAGTTCGAGGCTGGGCAATAAAGTCCTCGTAGCGCAGTCGCATGTACCTTCGGTTCACTCCCCACCAAAGTAGCTCGGCACCAGCATTCCAGCCCATCCAAAGCCGCGTTGACTTTGCTGCGGACATACTCGGCATCGTTCGCTCATCAGCACCCACGCGCATGGGCTTCTTTCGTTTCCGCGAAAAGGCCACGCCTCTTGGATCCCTCACCAAATGGAGGACATAGACTTCAAGGTCATCGATTTCAAGAAGGTGGAAAGCATGGGCTGGGACCTTGGACGAGTCCACAATAATGTGGGCCCCTGAATGCACACTGGCTCCCAGGTAAAGTTGCCTCAAGGCATTCAGGTACTCGTTCGCGTTTCTAGAGAGCGCTCGGCGCAACGCGGGAAACAGAAGCCATGGTAAGTGTCGGGTCCTGCCGTATCGCTCACGATACTCAATCATCCGCTTTGCATTGACAGCCTTCGCACCCCCAAATCCCTCGTTCAGCACTCTGCCCCAGACCTTACACTCATGAATCTGGTTACGACATCCGCACGGCTGCCCTCCCAGAAGATTTCGGTCCCACACGTGGTACAGCTCACCGGTGGAGAATACACCATCGACCTGACTCAATATGTTGTCGATGAGCGTACTTCCGCTGCGCCCGGATCCAGCGATGTACAGCAGTTTGATGCGATTAGTCATCCGCCCGATTCTGTAAGATAATCCTTCTCGCTAACATGAGGTATTCGATTGTGTCCAGTTCTCCGATCGCGATCCGTCCGACGAATAAGGTACTAAATCGATTTCCAGGATCTGGTCGCTGGTTCTCTCCCAGGTTAGGTTATTCCAGTAGGGCTCTCGCTCTTCGTTGGACGGCTCGGAAAACCTCGGTGTCTTCCTCGTCCAATCCAAGAACTGCGAGAGCCAGGACAAATGCCCCTGCCGACATTAGAATGGCCGTAGAGAGAAGTAGAAATAGACTAAGATCTGCTGCAAGTCGCAGAATTAGAACTACCAACCCACTAAACAGCGCGGCAAAGATTCCCTTGGCATAACGCGCGTCATACGGCCACAGCCCAATCTCGCGCCTCACAAAGTACAGCCCCACAGCGTACTGCCCAGAAACTGCCATAGACGTGGCAATCGAAGCACCAAGCATCCCCATCGTTGGAATCAACGCTAATCCAAGCGCTATATTCGAAATCAGCATCGCAGCAGAGATCTGATTCCAGCGCGCCGTCCGGCCATTCATGATGAGCAAGAGTCCGACCGCCCCAGTCGATAAATTTACTAGTTGGCCAAGCGCCAAGATCACCATCACCACCTTGCCTTCAGTGTATGGCCCCCCAAAAACGAATGACAGGATCTCTGCCGGCATGAGGACCATGACCACAAAGAAAGGCAGGCTTACATACAATCCCCACTTCGTCGATACGCCATAGAGAGTTTGTAATCGTGTTCGGTCACCCGCCGCCTCCAGGTCTGCAATCATCGGCATGAAGATAGCGTTGAACGATGCCAGAATCATTGTGAACAGAACAGAGGATTGGGCCGCAGCTTGGTATATTCCGACCTCTGCCACACTCCGCAATGCTCCCAGGAGGTACCGATCCGTTGAGCTCGACGCGATGGAAAGAACGGCCGCTAAAGCAACTGGCGTTGAAAATCTGAGCAGGTCTCCTCGTATGTCATGTTGATGCTTCTTTACAGCCGTGACCTCTGGATACAGACGCTTCACGTCCACGACCGCGACGATGAAAGCTATCGCCGTGGACAGCAATAGGGCCAAGATCGCTCCCAGGAGTCCCCAAGAAAATACAAATACCAGGCCGATGAACGCCATCTCCAATCCTGGCTGAATCAGATCTTGCACCTTCAATCGGTAACGCATGTCTTGCGTAATTGTCGTCGCTGCCGCAGCTACCCTGAGACCCGCATAGAGACCAATCGCAGGAGCAAATCCCTTCAAAGCAGGTGCAAGCTGTGCATCTTGGAAGATCACTCCCGACATCCAAGGCGCGAGGACAAAGATCACCCCGCCGATCCCAAAGCCGGCAACCACCGCGAACAGAATGCTTTGACGGATTGTGTTCGAGAATGAGGCGGGGTCCGAGTCACGAAATTCCGATCCAAAACGCACCACTCCCTTGTCCAACCCCCACTGCGAAACCCGGCCTCCTAGCTTTACGGTTGTCAGCCCGATGGTGTAAAGGCCAAAACTGGCAGGACCCAGAATTCGAGCAAGAATCACTTGTGTAACGAGAGCCAGCACCCTGCCAAACAAGTGACCAGCGACCATCAACCCTGCGCCCGTGCCGAGGAACGTTGCGCGGCGTACTCTGAATCCATCTCAGCCAATTTGCAGGCTAGCCTTCTGGCGAATTTTCACTGGCTTATGATTGCCGGGCCGATTTGTCGTGACCTACTCTTTCAGGCGAGGATCTATGCTGGCTCAGTGGCTTAGCGGCCGATTCATCTCCAGCTGACGCAATCGGAAGACTGGTGGCCAAGATCACGATATTCATACTTTTAAACGCCAATTACTCTTTCCAGCAATGCCAATCAATGCATTTTCAGCTCCGGGCCACCTTCGTTCCGGGAGCCTCGTCTAAGGGAAGCTTGAGGGGCTGGACTCATACAAGATAATATGTCCAGCATCGAGGGACGGCTGCAACAAGCCTGGCGGCTTCTCACCATCACAAATCGTGCATATCACGGCACATGGAACAAATTCCTTCTCACCGTGGCGCTGAAAACTCACCGGCTCCGGCCAATGACCCAGCTTTCCGCCAGAGTCGGGAAAGTCTAACAGCCACCACATTGTGTACTCAAGGTCCTTTGCATTCACCATCAGCCCGACCTCACGACAGCCGGATTCCAACGTCCTGTCTGACACGAAACTGTACTCATCAAGAAGCGTTGGGCTCTGGGCGAACAAGATCACTTCCTGCTTGCTGAGGAGAACACTCTCGATCTTTGTCGGCCATGGAGTGAGACTAACGATCGGGCGGGTGTGGTTCAATAGCGCATAGGGCACAGCGTAAAGCAACAGGAGCGCCATCGCTGCACTGGAAAGCCAACTCGTCCCGGCTGGCGCGGCCAGGCTGACCAATGGCGCAGCGAGCGCCAGAAATGGAAGCTGATAGCGAGTGCCGAACACCGAGCCCGCAAAATTCACGGCTGACAACAGCAAGTATCCCGCCAAGAGGGCGAGCCCGTAGCCGATGGCGACCTTCGGTATGGTCCGGTCCGAGCGCCAGGCCACAATCATCAGCCCTAGAATTGCGCCCAGCGCGAGCACCCAGTGAACGGGGCTGCCCCCCGTCATCACGTTGTTCCACGCCGCCGCCCGCATCGGTCCGAGATACGAAGGTGGGAAGACGTCCGGGAGGCGCTCCATCAGCCCGAACAGTCGCTGATTGACGGCGCCAACGGGGGTCACAAAGTGCAGCAGGCCCATCCGCAGCAGCTTCTGACCCTGATCGATCAAGGCCCCCCCAAACCTATCGCCGTCACCTGACGGGGACACGCCGGCCTCAGGTTGGAGCTCCCCAATAGGCCCCCCTAACGGCTGCACCGCGATCGACCGACCGTAGGGGCCGCCGTAGGTTTGAATGTTGCGGGCCCAGAATCCGGCGTTAAGCGCCGTAACCATCACGACCACCGCCGCGCCCTGGAATAAGACTGTTCTCCATCGGCGATGCCAGAGCAGCCACATCCCCCACAATCCCATCAGCGCCGCAGCGAACGGGAAGAATGTGCCTTTGGTCAGCACCCCCAGCGCCAGGCTGAGGGCGATCCCCAATGTGTTGGATCCACCCCAATCTGCGGACAGAGAGGCCAGCACGAAGTAGCCCAATGCCGCCGCCCAATAGGCCCCGGGCAGATCCGTCATCCCGGTCGTGGCGTGAAGCACCGCGGTAGGAAGCGTCCAGGCGAACACCGCCGCCAGCCATGCCCGCTCCCGGTCGGATCCCAGCAGCCGCGCCGTGGCCGCGGCGGGAATCGCCAGCGCAACCCAGGCGAACCAGTTCACCAGCTCGACCGGCGTGTCGTCGCCCCAAAGCAGCCGCAGATGCAGCATCACGGCCTCGCCCCAGTAAGGCCGATTGTTCTGACTCGCATTGGCCGTGGGGAAGTGGTCGAGAGAGCCGTTCTGGGCCCACTGCAATACGCGCGGCATGTGGTACTGCAGCACGTCCACCGTGTTGACCGGCGC
>CAZFCJ010000084.1:8094-14997 GCA_964517315.1 uncultured Anaerolineaceae bacterium
GAACCCTGCCACGAATGCTCTTCGGGACGGCCGGCATGACGGCCGAGCAGCACGAGGAACACCGCGGTGAACGCCAGTGGGGGCAGTGCAATCAGCATTCAGACTTTGTTCTGTGGATCAAAGGGTTTACCGCACTTTCCAGAGACACAACGGTGGTCACAATCCATCGCGCCATCAAATCCATCATCCATTCAAGGGCTGCGCGCCGTCGTCTCCGGGCCACCCAACCCAGCGGCGCGCCGCAGGAAGCGCAGCTCTCGTCGCCCGAGGCCGCCCTGGGCCAGCATCAGCAGGACATATACGATCACGCCCGTGGCCGCGGCCATCAGCAAGCCCCCCAACCCCTGCACACGCAGGGCGAGCAGCACTCCAAGGCTCATCCCGCCGCTCCCCAGCGCGGCTTTCGCCGCTGGCTCGACCGGCAGATCGAACCGGTCCCGGCGCCATGCCAATCGCGAGGTGATCACGAGATCCAGCCCGTAGCCGACCAGAGTCGCGGCCGCGGCGCCCGGCAGCCCCCAGCGGGGAACAGCGATCGCCACCAGCCCCACGTATACTGCGGCCGAAATCACCCGCGACACGGCCAGCGCCGCGGTGTCCTTCGCAAGGTGCAACAGCACGGAGAACACCGACTGCAGGCTGCTCAGCAGCAGACCCACGCCGACGAGCGCGATGATCACGGTCAGCCGCTCGACGACCGCCTCCGGCGCCAGCAGGTTCAACGCCCTCTCACCCAAAGCCACGACTCCGACCAGCGCCGGCAGCGCCAACAGGAGATAGTACCGCATTGTGTTGGTGAGGAGCCAGCGACCCTGCCCCTTGTCGCCGCGGTCCCAAACCCGGCTGATCGCCGGCAGCAGCGCCGTGCTGACCGGTTTGTAGATCTCCCGCACAATACGGGCCAGACTGTAAGCCGCCGCGTAGGCGCCGACCGCCTCGGCGCCCAGGGCGGCCGCGATGAAGAGCCGGTCGGCGAAGTTGAGGGCTGTGCCGGCGTAGTAGGTCGGCACGAGCGGCAGGCTGAAGGCCAGCGAGGGCCGGAGTTTGGCCAAGCCGGGCCAGCCGAGCCCCAGGGCGCGGAAGCTCAATACCAGCACCAGCGATGCCAGCAGTCCTTCCAAAGCGAGCGCGGCCAACACCGCCAAGAGAAGATCGCGCCACAGCAGCACCACGGCCGCCACCGCGGCCAGCTGGGCCAGGGTGTGCGCGGTTCCGAGAACGCCGTACAGCTTGACCCGCTGCAGCGCCCGCAACGTGTGCAACCCGATCTGGCTCACCGCCCTGAGGGCGATCCACAGCCCGAGCCATTGTGCCAAGCCCGCGTAGTTTGCATCGCCCAGCACATTTGTGGCGATGAAGTCAGGCGCGGCCGCCATGGCCCCCGCTGCCAGCGCACCCAGCGTCCCGACCACCACAAGAAGTGGCACGAAGTACGCGCGCTGTTCGTCCCGATCATCGCTGCCCGAGATGAACCGGACCAGCGCCGTATGCAGCTGCATGTCAACGACCAAGGAACCGATGTTCACCATCACCAGCGACTGCGTCCAGACGCCGTAAGCACCCGTGCCCAACAGCCGCGCGATGACCGGCAACAGGATCAGGCCCCTCAGCCGGGTCAAGGCCTGCAGCACACCCAGGACTCCGATGTCACTGGCGTAGTTGGCAGCTTCGTCGAGCCGGCGGCTCTCCGCCAATTTGTCAGTCATGAAGAGGCTTCACTGCGGAGAACGCGCAGAGCGGATTGATCACAGAAATGCGAAAGGAATCGGCACGCTGCTCTTGATCTGATCCATTCAGCGAATAGCTTCTGGCCATTGGCCAAAGACCATCGGTATTCCGCCCAATATGTGAAGCTTTCACCTCGTCATGGGAGGCGATCTTCCAGATCCGCGTGGGCAAGAATCGACTGGGGGAAAGCCGCCAGTTCATCCAGATGATCTGTAAGGATCGACTGTAGGATATTAAAACTCCCGGTACCCGTGCACTGCGATATCGCGGAAACCCACCATCGCCATCATGTCGCCCGCCAAGACATGTCTCAGGATACGCTGATCCGCCCGCAGCGAGATGGTTTCCTCCAGGCTCGAGGGCCCACCAGGTCTCTCGTCAGCGACGACGTGGGCAGCCAAATCGATGGCCGACTGAACGGCCCTCTGCAGATTGAGGACATGAATGACCTGGACATCTTGATCCACTAGCCGGACAGGTTCACCGGCCGCGTCGCTCACTGCTCCCCATCGCTCAGGTACAGATCGTAATTATCATACTCGCCCGCCGAGCCCATCTGAGACAGCAGACCCTGCACGTCCTGGCAGCGGGTGCACAGCACGGCGCAAGCTTCAAAATCCGAATCCATGTAGCGAGCCGTCTCTGCTGATGGGTTGATCACCTCGATCCGAACGCCGCTTTGGGGCGCGTCCAGCAGCCACCAGAACGCGTACTCCAGATCCCGGGAGCCGATCCCCAATGCCACCTCATCACAGCCGGAGTCTTGTAATGTCGAGGCGGCCCCCGTGTATTCATCGACCACATGCGGCGCGACGGCGAGCAACAGTTCAACCCTTCGACTGGTGAAGACGCTCTCGGTCCGGGTCGGCCACGGAGGCATTCCGATCACAGGTCGAGTATTGTTTAGAACGATGTACGGCAATGCGATCAGCAGCAGGCCCGCACTCAGCATCCAGCTCGGCCACGATAGTGATTCCACCACAACTGCGAAAATTGGGCCCCACAGCATGAAGAAAGGTAGCTGGAAGCGGACGGACCAGATCGAATCGCCGTGGCTGATGATCAAAGGCACGGCGAGGATGCCCACGATTGTGGCAAGCGCAAATGCCAAAACGCGATCACCCTCACTTCTCGTCCCCGGAACTGCAGCGATAGCGGCGACCGTGAAAAGCCCTGCCGCGAAATGGAGTGGATTACCCGCCGTATCCTCATGATTCCAAGCTGCGCTTCGATGCGACTCCAAGTACGCGCTGTCGAAGATCCCCGGAAGTGCCGCCATCGCCCCACGCACAACGTCATTCAGGCGACCTACGGGGAAAATAAGGTTACGGCCAGCAGCCCGCGCCTCCCGGGCGATCACATCCTCCCCCATACGCACAATCCGAGACGATGAGCCGTTCCTTTCACTTTGCCTGAGTGAGGTCAAGTTCTCCCGCACGAACCCGGGGGAACCGAACGGTCCTCCGAAAGTGGTAAGGTTCCGTCCCCAATATCCGGCATTGAGGATTACCGTGACACCGAGTACGAATGCGACCCCGATTGACGCCCTCCGGATTCCGCCATTCCGCCACCGATAATACGCGAAAAGCGCCAGGAACGGCGGTCCATAGGCCAGGAATGTGGCTTTGGTGAGAGCGCCCAGCCCGAACGAAGCCGCAAATGCCCATGAGTCCAAACCGCCCATAGAGCTCTCGGCGTTGCGCAAGGCAAAGTACGCCGCACACACCACCCAGAACGTAAGTACGAGATCGTTTTGCGTCGAGGTCGCCTGGAGTGCCGCCATCGGAACCGTGGCCGTGAACGCAGAGGCGAGGATTTGCCCCTTGTGCCCCACCCGGAGCTCCGCCGCCACGGCCGCCACTCCAATCGTCGATGCGATGTAGCTAAACCACTGCACCAAGCTCGCCGGGCGGTCGCTCCCCCAGAGCACCCGCAAATGCAGAATCGCCGTCTCCGCAAACGGCGGCATGTGAAGCTGATGATGGAAAACTGCCGGATAGTGCTCGATGGATCGGTTCTGGGCCCAATGGACCACGCGGGCCATGTGGTAGAGCAGCGAATCCACGTTATTGGGCGGGCTGACCCACGCCACCGCCAGGAGCAGGCCGCCGACGGCCGCCAATCCGCCGAGTACAGCCCACTCCCAGCTCTCTAATCCGCGTAACTCGGCTCTCAAATACTCCAGACCCGCGGGAACTCGTCGGAATCGATCGGACCCTACGAAAAGAGCCAGCAAGGCCGAAGCCCAAAACAGTCCGATCCCCGCTCGGCCCAGGCCGTGAATCAGGCTGAGCAGCTCCGATGAAACCGCCACCAGCGCGCCCCATACAACGGCCGAGATCAGGAACGCGTAGCGCCAATCGCGGCCTTGCGCCTCGTCCCTCCACTGAGCGGTGCCGTGCAGGAACAGCAGCACGAAAAAGGCGATCGGCGCCAATATCAAAATCGAGAGCCCGTCCACCCCGTCAATCCACTCCGGCCATGTCTATCTCCCCGCACCTGCCCTTCAAAGCGGTTGCAGCCCTACATTCGAGGTCACTTGCGAAGATGTCGCGAAAGCGCGGCCCATTATGCCACACGCGCAGCCCTCGGCACCCTCACGCTCGGAAGGGCCCGACACCTCCTCAGGGTCCACGCCAGCCTGAGATTCGCCTATGACCGCGTGCCCGAAGAGATCGCCGGTCCCTTCTGGGCGACTTCGGCGGGGTCCCCAATGAATACCTGCTCCGGCGCGATGCAGAACTCAGCGAAGGATGCAGCTGGCCTCCCGCCTGCGTTGGCAACCTCCCCAACGTTACGCGAATCTCGAGGCGTTTCTCTTCCGGACCGTGTCCTCGGCAGCCGCTATACTAGCCGGTAGCTGAGCGATCGCCATATCGGACAGGACCACGTCCCTTGCTCGAAGACACACCGCCGCGACAAGCCACGCAGCCTTCAGAGCCCGATCGCAGCATACAAGGCGAGCTGTGGCCGCCCGCGTTGATCGTGGCCCTCACCTGGCTCTCGGACTTCCTGCGTCTGGCCGAGTTCGGCCTGTACGAGGACGACTTCACGATTATTCCCCAAGCCGTGGCCATGTCCTGGTCTGAGGTGCTCAGCTTTGTTGGAGACTACATCTTCAACCTTTACGGTCACGGCAGGCCGATCTCCAACAGCCTGATTTACTTGTTCTCCCATCTCGGCGACCGGCTTGGCGGGCTGACCGCGACCTACTGGATCGGCTTCTTGTGGGTCGCACTCAACGCGGTCCTTTTCTACACGCTCCTGCGCCGGCTTCAGGATCGCTCATTCGCACTTCTGGGCGGCCTAATATTCGCCCTTTACCCTGCCGACACGACCCAACCGTTCCTGACCCACTCCCTCGGTCTGCACCCCTCACTTGCTCTGCTTCTTCTCGCCTCCCACGCCTACCTGTCCCAGGGACCCTGGCTCACCTACCCTTTGGCCCTGCTGATCCTGTTCACATACGAGACTCCTTACCCGGTGCTGCTAGCGTTGCCTCTCCTCCAAGGCGGATGGGGAGATTCAAAGGTCCGTGAAATCCTCCGCCACACGCTGATCGTCGGAGCCCTGCTGGGGCTCGTATTCCTGCTACGGGCCCAGGTGGGCGAAGGCCGGGTGGCTGGACTAACGTTTCCCTCCCTTGTGCTGACGCCGCTTCGGCACATGATCGTCGGCCCGATCGTGGCGTTGGCGATGTTCATCTACCGAGCGTACACGGGGCTGACGGAGATCAATCTGGTCTCCGGCGGTGCGGCGCTGGGTGCCGCGGCCGGGTTCTGGGGGATCTTGCGGCGTTTCTCTGGCCCTGTGAGGAGCGGAGCAGCTCAGGCGGGGTTTCTTCGGGAAACGATGCGAGGCTCCTGGAAGCAGCTGCCGAGCCGGGTGGCCCTTTGGTTTCAATCGCTTGCGCCAGAAATCCGCAAAACGGCTCGACTCGCCCTTGCCGGCGGGCTCTCACTCATCCTGGCTTATCCGTTGACCTTCACCATTCGCTCGTTCTCGATGAGCGGCCGCGCCACACGGATCCATTTTGCCGCCATCTTCGGCGCTTCGCTCCTCGTCACCAGCCTGACCTGGCTCGTCCTGCGCCACTCCCGACCCAAATCGGTGATCCGGGCTGTCGTGGCGCTGTGGCTGGCCGCGCTGCTCTCATTCGCCTGGGACGTTCAGCAAGACTACGTCCAAAGCTGGGACAACCAACAGGAATTCTGGCGGCAGGTGGTCGAACTTGTACCCGACGTCGAACAGGGCACCGTGGTGCTCGTCGAGCCGGAGGGACTCCGGGATACAGTTCAGATCGACGCCAACACCTGGAACCTGCCCAGGATCCTGCCCCGACTCTACCAATTCCCGGACGACTGGGACGAACCCCCGCGCGTATACCGCCTGGTCTCGAACTGGCAGGCGCACATCGTGGAGGAGGGCGGGGTCTTTCGACTCTTCAACTTGACCGTCACCGCCCCATCGGACGCGTACAAGTCGACGCGGGTTTCCGAGGTCGTCTTTCTGGATGCTGAAAACGGGCAGCTGCGCCGGGCCGACGGCCAACTTGAGTTCTCGGGGTACAGCTTCGAGCTCAAGTCGGGGCGCGAGCCGCGGCTGGACGATTTCGAGACCACTTACCTGTACGATCTGCTGATCGCGCCCGCCGCTGTGTCCGACGGATAAGCCCACAATCCGGCAGGACGGAGCGCCCATTAGAGCGGGCACTGGAGGGAGGCCCTGCGCCTGTGCAGTGTTGAGCGCCTTCTGGTCTACGCTGCACCTGAAGGAAACACCTCCTACTTTTGTATCCAAAAGTAGGTGCATTTGATCTGGCAGGTCCTGTGGGTTAGGTGAACCGGCGGATTCGCCGCCGGGCGCTGCCTAGCCGGCGCGTAGGAAGCCCATTTCCGCAAGGTGGGTGATGACGCGACGCGCGTTCTCTTCGGGGGTCGTGGCGACCGTCTTCAGAGTCACCGCGGGGTGCTCCGGCCGCTCGTAGGGGTCGTCGATGCCGGTGAAGTCCTTGATCTCGCCCTTGCGCGCCTTGGCATATAGGCCCTTGGGATCTCGCCGCTCACAGACTTCCAGCGGCGTGTCCACGAACACCTCCACGAAGCGCTCGTCGCCCACCATGGCGCGCACGTCGTTGCGGGTGGCGCGGTAGGGGCTGATGGCGGCGCAGATCAC
>CAZFCJ010000085.1:0-2000 GCA_964517315.1 uncultured Anaerolineaceae bacterium
GAGCAGGGTGACACGTACGGAACGGCCGAGGGCATGGCCGTCGGTACCGGTCCGTTCATGGTCGAGGAATGGGTGAAGGAAGACCACCTGACCCTGGCTCGCAACCCCGACTACTGGGGTGAGGCGCCCACCCTGGAGCGGATCACTTTCCGCGTCATCCCGGACACCTCGGCCGCGTTCCTCGCGCTTCAAGCCGGGGAGATCGACGGGATCAGCCTGTGGGCGAGCCCGAGTCCGGACGATATCGCAGTGGCGCAGGAGGACCCGAACATCGAGGTCATTCCGAATCCGGCCTTCAACGTCGGCTACCTCGGTCTGAACCACGCTAAGGATTGGCTGGCCGACAGGAACGTGCGCCTGGCGATCGCTCACGCGATCGACGAGCAGGCCATCATCGACGCCATCTACCCGGGTGACGCCGAAGTGGCTTCGCAGTTCCAGCCGCCGAGCCTGTGGGGCTACAACGAGGGCGTAGAGGACTATCCCTACGATCCCGAAATGGCCCGAGATCTTCTGCAGCAGGCGATGGACGAAGGGGTCGAAATCCCCGATCCTGCAGTCTTCTACGTGATGCCGGTCGCCCGCGCCTACTATCCTGATCCGCAGCCGACAGGCGAGCTGATTCAGGCCCAGTTGGCGGAGGTCGGCATCAACGCGCAGATCCAGTCGCCCGCTTGGCCCGACCCGTACATCTCCGACCTCACCGAGGACGGGACCAAGCACGACCTGTTCATGCTCGGATGGGTCGGCGATAACGGCGACCCCGACAACTTCCTGTGCGTGTTCTTCTGTGGTGGTGACACCAGCTTCAACCACGAGGTCGTTGAAGAGTAGCTCGCGCCTCAGGAAGCCTATGCCCGGGGGGCCGCCTGGTCCCCCGGGCATCTTTTTCTAGGGTGGCTTGCGCCGACGCCCTCAATTATGATGGGCATAATCACTGGTTGGGAGGTGAAAAGAAACAGGCATGATTCGGTATATCGTCCGCAGGATCGTACTGGTCATTCCGGTGGTCTTGGGCGTGACGTTCTTCGCCTACGGCATGGTCCTGCTGACCGGAGATCCGACCTCGGCCCTGGCCGGTGAGCACGCCACGCCGGAGCTGAGACGGAAGGTGCGTGAGAGGCTCGGCTTGGACGACCCGCTCCCGGTCCAATACGTTCGTTTCCTGGGCCGCCTGGCCCAGGGTGATCTGGGGACGTCCGTGATGACCCGGTCGCCGGTGGCCTCGGAGTTAAGACAGTTCTTTCCGGCCACGGTGGAGCTTGCCACGACGGCAATGATCATCGCGATCCTGGTCGGTATCCCGTTAGGGGTGATCGCCGGCTACAAACACAACACCTTCATCGATCTGGCCAACACCGTGGGCGCTTTGATCGGTGTGTCCATGCCCATCTTTTGGCTGGCCCTGATGTTGCTGTGGGCCTTTGGCCTCAAGCTGGGCTGGTTCCCGACGACCGGCCGCCTGAGTCCGGATATTGAGCTTGAGACGATCACCAATTTTTATTTGCTGGACAGCCTGCTGACTGGGAATTTTCGGGCCCTCGTGGACGCCCTGCACCACCTCGCGTTGCCGGCGCTGGCGCTGGCCACGATCCCGACCGCGTTCATCGCCCGGCTCACACGATCATCGATGCTCGATGTCCTCAGCGAAGACTACATTCAAACGGCCCGTTCAAAGGGTGTCATGGAATACCTCGTTGTGAGCCGGCACGCGCTCAAGAACGCCATGCTGCCGGTCTTGACGGTGATCGGTCTCCAGGTGGGCCTCCTGATGACCGGTGCCATATTGACCGAGACCATCTTCGCCTGGCCCGGGATGGGGCGCTGGGTGGTCAACGCCATCGTGTCCCGCAACATCCCCGTCATCCAGATCGCGGTGATCGTCTTCGCGCTGATCTTCGTGTTCGCCAATCTTCTCGTCGATATTATGTACGCTTGGTTCGATCCCAGAATCCGGTATGACTGAAGCCCAATGAGCTATTCGGTTCAGGACCCGACTG
>CAZFCJ010000085.1:2100-14975 GCA_964517315.1 uncultured Anaerolineaceae bacterium
CCCAGAATCCGGTATGACTGAAGCCCAATGAGCTATTCGGTTCAGGACCCGACTGGAGATACCTCTTTCGCCGGCGACCGGTACAGCGTTGACACGGACGGCACCCAGTCGCCTTGGAGAAGGGTGGTGTTCCGTCTGCAACGGAACAAGCTGGCGATCGCCGGCTTCAGCGTCATCGGCCTGGTCATTTTGATGGCCCTCCTGGCGCCCGTGCTGGCCCAGCAGCACCCCGATGAGAACGGCGTGTTCAAAGCCTTCCCGGCCCGCAACAAGCAGGCGCCATCCTTGAGCCATCCCATGGGAACGGACGCGCTGGGTCGAGACATGCTGAGCCTGATCATGTACGGCGCCCGCATATCGCTGATGGTGGGATTGTTCGCGGTGGGGTTCGCGATTCTCTTGGGGAGCCTCTTGGGGGCAGTGGCCGGATTCGTCGGCGGGCATGTGGATAACGTGATCATGCGCATCATGGATATCATGCTGGCGTTCCCCAGCATCCTGCTCGCACTGGTAATCGTGGTGGTCATCGGTCCGGGCCTGTTCAACGCCATGATCGCGGTCGGGGTCGTCTCGATCCCTACTTACGCGCGCATCACCCGCTCCCAGGTGATCGGAGAGACCGGGAAGGATTACGTGCTGGCCGCCCGTGCGCTGGGAGCGACCTCGATCCGTATCCTCGGGCGGCATGTGATGCCCAACTCGCTGTCACCGATCATCGTAGCCGCCTCGCTGGGGATCGCCACTGCGATCCTGGACGCGGCCGGACTGGGCTTTCTCGGTCTCGGCGCTCAACCACCCACGCCGGAGTGGGGTTTGCTGCTCAGCCGAAACAAAAGTTACATGTTCACATCACCCTGGATGGTCATGTTCCCTGGAATCGCCATCATGTTTCTGGTGTTGGGGTTCAATCTGCTGGGTGATGGAATGCGCGACGCCCTGGACCCGAAGATGAGCCGGGTTCGGTAGCAGGTTCGGACTCGCGCTTGTTCATGACAACTTGCGGGAAGTCCGCCGGGCGTCGTTCACGGTCAGGGAGGTTTTCCGGACTTCCCGAAGATTAAGCTTCGTCTTGAGCTCGTCGAAGGCCCTTTGAAAGACCACTGGCGAAATTCCCCCACGCTCATACCAGATCCAACGCCCTGAGCCCGTCGAAGCCTGTCCCGAGCCAGCCGAAGGGGGCGCAAGTGCAAATCCTTGACTCTAACTTCCGGAAAGTCCGGCCCGCTCCGGTCACAATTCCGGGTGGACTTCCGGACTTCCCGGAAGATCAGGCATAAGAGAGCGCCTGGGGATAATTACGAATCGGCCTTTAGCAGTTCCAGTGAGGGCACCGACAGCTCAATCCCTTCGCGCTCGAGCGCCGCCCGGATCGCCAGCACGCCGGCGGATTGGGCCTGCCCATAGGAAACCCGGCCCATATCGACCCAGTAATAAGCCACGAACTGGATGATGTTCTCGTTCGCCGAACGATAAATGACCTCGGGCGCGGGCTCCTCCAGCAGTCCCTCGACATCGCTCAATGCCTCCAGCACCACCTGACGCACGTGATATAGATCAGCATGGTATGAGAGGCCGGCGGACACCTCCAGCCGGCGGGACGGAGCCCGATCGAAATTGGTGATCGGGTTGACGAGTACGTCGGCGTTGGGGACGCTCACGAACCGTCCGTCGACGGCGCGGATATCGGTGGTGCGAAGATTGACGTCGAGCACGTAGCCCGTAAAACCCGCCACCTCGATCATGTCCCCAATTTCGAACGGCCGCTGCACCAACAGCAGCACGCCCGCGATCAGGTTCTTGGCCACGTCCTGGAGGGCGAATCCCAGGGTGAGCCCGGCGATCCCTAAACCCGCAAGCAGGCTGGTGACGTTGGGGATCACTTGCTCCACGGCCAGGACCGCTCCCAGCACCATGATGCCCCACCGAGTGAGGCGCCTGAGCATTTCTTGGACGCCGGCGTCCACTTTCTGGCGCCTCGCCGCTCCGCCGACAGCCCGCGCCAGCCAGGAGGAAACCAGGTAGGATGCGGCCAAGATGATCACCGCCAGCAGCAGCTGAGAGAGGAAGTAAGGGATCGTGTCAAGCAGCGTCTGGAATTGCTGGGTGAAAGGTGGCATGGTCTACTCCGATCGTTCCAGTCTGGCTTGCCTCGGGCGGCGTGTCAAGTGCCGCCGATCGCTTCAGTCCATCTCCTCCAGCGCCTGCAAGGCGCCTGTATGTTTACAAAGGACCTCCGTCAAAGGTTGGAAGCTGGGTGGATTATAGAGTTGAAACCGTGGCCGGAGCACAAAATGAGTGAAGGAGGGCTCGAGGCGAGTATGAGGGGGGATCGGCCCGCCAGCGCCGGAGGGGATGAGCCGAGGGTGTCGGTGGTGATGCCCTGCTACAACGCCCGCGCGACGGTCGACGAGGCGATCACCTCGATCCTCGAGAATACCCTGACGGATCTCGAACTGATCGCTGTCGATGACGGATCGGAAGACGGCACCGCCGAGCTACTGCGCGAATGGGCCGGGAAGGACGAAAGGGTGGAGCCGCTCCTGCTCGAGCACGCTGGGCTGATCGAGGCGCTCAACGCGGGCTGGCGGGCCGCGCGGGCGCCCTTGATCGCGCGCATGGACGCGGATGACCTCGCCGCCTCTTCGCGCCTGGAAAAGCAAGTCGAGTTCCTGGCCCGACATTCGGGGGTGGCCGCCGTGAGCAGCTTGGTGGAGAGCTTCCCACCGGAGGCGGTGCGCGAGGGCTTTCAGGTTTACCTGGACTGGCTGAACGGCCTGGTAACGCCGGAGGACATCGCGCGCGAGATCTTCGTCGAAAGCCCTCTGCCTCACCCGTCGGTGATGGTCCGGCGCGGGTGGCTGGAGCGAATGGGTGGCTACAAGGAATTCGGCTGGCCAGAGGATTACGATTTGTGGCTGCGGATGCATCTGGCCGGGGCACGCTTCGGCAAGGTCGAGGAGGTGCTGCTGTATTGGCGCGAGGACCCGGAGCGGCTCACGCGCACCGACAGCCGCTACTCGGTGCGCAACTTCCTCAGGGCCAAGGCGCACTATCTGATGGAGGGGCCGCTGGCGGATCGTGACGCGGTGTTGATCTGGGGGGCGGGTCAGATGGGGCGGCGGCTCTCCAAACACCTGCTGCGCGAGGGCGCGGAGCTGGCGGTGTTCATTGACGTGGATCCGCGCAAGATCGGTCGAGAGAAAAGGGGGCGGCCCGTGGTCGGGCGGGAGGAGCTCATGGACTGGTGGCGGCGCTATGAGAACCCGGCGCTCGTCTCCGCCGTGGGTTCTCATGCGGCCCGGCCGGAAATTCGTGCCTACTTGGAGCAGCGCGGCCTGAAAGAGGCGCAGGATTGGTGGGCGGCGACCTAGAGGAACTTGCTGTTACTCAGCGGTTCGACCGCAACGATTCCGGGACGCCGGCCGGATACCCTAGTTCATGAGATTGAATTTGGCCGGGGATCTGAGGTCCTCGGCTCCCGTCCCCAGGGTGAAAGGCGGTGGATCATGGGTCGCTCGATGAGGTACAGAATTCCGCAGATGGGCAGGATTGTGCTGCTGGCCGCGATGCTGCGGACGTTTCTCGCTGGGGTAGTTCTGTTCGGTCGGAACTTCCGGCCAGTCCACAGGACTGGCCGGAAGTTCACCGATCGTCCGCCAGGACGCCGCTGTCCTCCGGGCCGGGGATACGCAGGCTCGCTCAGCGGCCGAGCTGAGCGTGTAAAAAGTCCTTAAGCGCCACCGCGTTGTTGTGCTCTTCGTCCTTGGCCGCGTAGAGCAAGATGATAGGGCCCTTCTGGGCGGCCTGCGCCAGCGGCTTCCAGACATCGGCGTTCTCCCGCAGCTCGGCATGGTAGCGTTCCCGGAAATCGGGCCAGCGCTCGGGATCATGGCCGAACCATTGGCGCAGCTCGTCGCTGGGGGCCACTTCGCGCATCCAGGTGACGTCCGCCAACTCCTCCTTGCTGACCCCACGCGGCCAAAGACGATCGACGAGAAACACCTGACCGTCACCATCGTCCGGCTCCCATGCGTAGACTCTGCGGGTTCGGATGTTCAAAAGTTCCCTCTCAGACCGGCCTGCCAGGGGCCGGGTCGGCCCAGCGTTGCCAGCGGTTCGGAGATCACGCGCAGCAGTAAACCGAGGTTGAGCAGAACGTAGACCTTCCATATCACACCTTCGTCGCCGCGCGGCCGCTGCCGCGAGGATTTGGGTAACATCCAGTGCATCACGCCGAAGATGAGCTGGGTCACCCAGCCGACCACGAAGAGGTGGATGTATATGGGTCTCAGCACCCCCGCGAATGCGGGCAGCGGGATCACACCGTGGGCGGCGTCCAAGAAAGCAGCCAGCAGTGCGGCGATGAGGTACACGAGGGCCGATCGGGCATAAAGTCGGGTGAGCAGCGGCATCGCCGGTCAGACCTTAACCAGGTGCACCAGGAGAGTCAAGTTGGCTTTGGCGTTGATGCTGTGGACGAGCCCCGCCCGCATGTACGACCATGACCCGGCCCGGATGGCGTAAGATTCTTCGCCGAGCGTCAGTTACCCCTCGCCGGACACCACGTGGACGAACGCGGGCCGGGAGGAGGTGTGGGCGGAGAGCTCTTGACCCGGCGCGAAGGCGAAAAGCACGGCCTTCATGCGGGAGTCGTTCGTCGGAGTCTGGCTGAGAATGGTCCCTTCGGGGATGAAGGGCAAGCGCTGGCCCAGATCTGGGATGAAGATCGGCTCAGCGGACATTGGAAGACCTCCCGAGGTGAGTGGGAGGGGGGCAGCCCGCCAACGCGCTGCTGCCCTCCCACAAAGTTTTCATAATCGGCCGGGTGGATGGTCTTTACTGGCTTGCCGGACCCTCGTGGAACACGTCCGGATCCTCTTCACCTTCGGCGATCAGGTAACCGGCCAGCCCGCGCTCGAGCCGGCTGAGCGCGTGGTCCACCAAGATGTACCGGCCCGGCTCGTCGATGCCGAACTCGACCACGGTCGCGCCGCCGGGCGGGACCAACGCGGTCTGCACATCCGTCATCGGCTCGGTGGTCAGCGAGGCCAGATTGTACACGTGGTCGAAGATCTCGCCGATCACGTGGAACGAGGAGATGAAGTTCGGACCACCCACGCCGAAGTAGATGCGCACGGTCTCGCCGACCTCGGCGCGCAGCGCGTTTTCTTCGCTGGTCAGCGCCATGGCCGCACCGTTGAAGGTGAAGTACTCGGGGTCTTCGTCCAGCATCTTCGCGTGGCTGAAGGTCAGGTGACCGGAGGTGCCATACTCCTCCTCGGTGTACACCTCACCCTGCATCACGTAGAACTCGCGGTCGACCTCAGGCAAGCCCCCTTCGGGCTCGACCAGGATCAGGCCGTACATGCCGTTAGCGATGTGATGAGCCACGCTGGGTGTCGCGCAGTGGTAGACGAAGAGTCCGGGGGTTAAGGCCTCGAATGTAAACATACTTTCGTCACCCGGGGCGGTTTCCGTGTAGACTGCGCCGCCCCCTGGGCCGTTCACGGCGTGCAGGTCGATCGAGTGTGGGAGAGTGCTCGAGGTGTTGTTCTCCAAGTGCAGCTCGACCGTGTCGCCGACGCGCACCCGGATCATGGGCGCCGGAACCACGCCGTTGAATGTGAAGTAGTTGTAGGTCGTGCCGTCGGCCAACTGCCCGGTGACTTCCTCGGCGCTCAGCCCCACGGTGACCAGCTGCGGCCCACGCTCGCCAATGGGATCTGGAAGGTCGGAGGGATTGCGGACGACCGAGTCCGCCTGTAGGGTGGGTTCGGAGGCTGCGGTGTCCAGTCCTTCACCCACCTGCAAGGTGCCCCACATGCCGGCCTCGCGATGGCCGGGGATTGAGCAGTAGTACACAAACTCGCCGGGCTCTTCCACGGCAAACACGACGGTTGTCTCGGCGCCCTTACGGGAAAGGTGATCGCTGTGAACGCCGAACTCGTCAATAACCATGTCGTGCTGAACGTCGTCGCCGTTCACCACGGTGATGGACACCACATCGCCGGGCTGTGCGGTCAGGGTGGGGTTCCTGACGCCGTCGATCTCGCCGCCGACCCCGACAAACGCCAGCCCGTCCTCGATGGACGTTTGCAGTGTGTAGCTGACCGTCGGCTCCTGAGCTACGTTTTGGGTCTCGCTCTCGTGCTCGTGACCGTCGTCCTCGTGGTCGGATCCGGAGCTCATCTGGACCTCGTTGGACGTTTCCTGCGTGGGGGGCTGAACAGGACCGCTGGTCTGCCCGCATGCGGAAAGCAGCAGGGCAAGGGCCAGGGCCACGCTCATCGAGATGGATAACTTGTCGCGCATAGGGTTAGTGCTCCTTTGAATCTGGGTTTCCTACACAGTCCGGAATGGGTCTGGATTCCATCAGCTTCTCAAGAAACGCGTCGGGGTCGATCTCGTAGATCTCCAGCGCTTGCCGGAGAGTGTGAAAGCGGGCGAACGCGCAGCCGATGCAGGCCAAGTGGAAGGCGATGAATGCCTGGGCCGCTTCGGGCCAGCAGCGAAGCAGCTGATCCACACGAAGGTTGAGAAGTGACCCTCCGGACCTACGCCTTTTCATAGGGAAGTTATAGAGCCTGGAGCTGGTTCTGTCTTTGCGCTAGCGCAACTTCGGGAGCACCGAGATCGCCGCCGGCGTCGGCCGCTCGTTCCAAGATTGAGCTGTGGGGCTCGGAAAATTAGCTGGAAGAGGTCGCGTCAGGCAGATCTTCGGCGATGGAGATGAGCTCGTGAGGGCGGAGGATGGTGATCCGCTTCCGGCGGGCGCGCAGCAGCCCTTCGCGTTCCCAGGCCTTGAGCGTCCGGCTGACCGTGTACAGCGTGGTGCCGGACATGTCCGCCAGGTCTTGCCGGGACAGTGGGGCGTCGATCTCAACCTCACCTTTGCGTTCCTCGCCCAACTGCTGCCCGAGCCGAGCTAGGGTTCGGGCGATGCGCCGTTCGACGCGTTCGGTGGCCATCTCCCGCAACCGTCGGTGAGCGCTCTGCAGCATGCGTGTGGCGAACTTGAGAAGGTTGCGGCCAACGCGTGGGTAGTCGAGGACCAGCTCATCGAAGTCAGGAGCGGTGACGAAATAGGCGACCACGGGCTCGAGCGCGATTGCGGTGGCCGGGTAGGTGTCCTCACCGATCGTCGGCAGGGCCCCGATGACCCCACCCGGTTCGAAAACGTGCAGCAGGACTTCCAGGCCTTCGACGGACGTCTGGACCACCTTCACCTTGCCCTTGGCCACCAAGTAGAAGGCCTCAGCTGGCGCCCCTTGCATCAGCAGATACTCGTCGGGCTCGTAGGTGGTTCTCTTGAACCGCTGCGCGACCTGGGCCAAGTCATGGTCATCGAGTCCCCGGAAAAGCTCTGCTCTGCGGAAGGGCTCGGGAACTTCCGCATGAGAGCTTTCCGCGTTCCCATCGGCCTGGTCAGGATTCATTCGAGTAGCGCTTCCACGGCCGCGGGATCAGCCGCGGCACCTGTTCTCGGTATTGTTCATAAGGGCGTCCGTACTCGGCAAGCAGCTTCCTCTCCTCGAAGATGCTGCCGATGTAAAGGTAGGCCGTGATGCCGAGATCGAGCGCCAGGATACTCGTGGTCATGCGCGGCACAAGCCAAACGAACGCAAGGCCGGCCGTGTAGAGTGGATGGCGAACCCAACGGTAGAGCCCATCCGCGACCAACTCCCTGCTTTCCTCGGACGCCCCAACCAGCTGCGTGAGGCCCAGAAAGCGGCCGGGACCCGTCTGCAGCAGGCCGTACAAGATCAGGAAGCCTGCGAGCAGCTGCAGAGCCAGCGTGGCCCAGAGCCAGGGAGGGGATATGACGTAAAGCAACCGGCCGGGAAACAGGACCGGTACGGCAAGGACCGGGAGGAGAGTGATGACCGCGATCAGGTTGTATCCTAACCTGTAGGCGCGTTCTGCCGTCGATCCCAATGCATCTTCGGCGACCCGCTTTGCCCTTTGACTGGCGAGCAGGCTGTGCAGCGCACCGTACCCGGCCATGGCCATAAGCGTGCCAAAGAATCCGATCGCGACTAGGGTGTTCATAGTGGCCATTTTCCCACATGAATCGTCCTGAGCGGGGTTCGAACTGGATCCTTATGCTTCACGACCGTGGAGGAGGGCCCCCATGGTACAATCGCAACCACGCTCGCTTCGCGCCCTCGAGACGAGGAAACAAGCCTAGTCGGTGCGCTCTAAACGAGGCCGGTCCTCAGCGACGACGGGCGCCGGAGGAGCCGAGAAGCCCCTAGTTTGAGCCGATCGGCCCGCTCAATTTCGAATGCATCGCATCTGCGTCTTTTGTGGGTCCAGTGATAGAGTGGACGGGACATACTTACAGGCCGCCACGGCCATGGGCCGGGAGTTGGCGAGCCGTGGGATCGAATTGGTGTACGGCGGTGGCAGCACCGGTCTGATGGGGGCCGTCGCCGACTCAGTCCTGGCCGGGGGCGGGCGGGTCATCGGAGTCCTGCCTCGCTTTTTCAATACCCCTGAGCTGGCTCACGATCGACTGACGGAGCTGCGCCTGGTGGCCACTATGCACGAGCGCAAGGCGCTGATGGCCGAGCTCAGCCAGGGTTTCGCGGCGCTGCCCGGCGGTTTGGGAACGATGGAGGAGTTGTTCGAAGTGCTCACATGGGCCCAGATCGGCTTACACCGTCATCCGGTGGGCGTGCTGAACGTGGGGAATTACTTCGATCCCTTGATTGAATTTATCGACTATGCAAGCCAGGAGGGGTTCTTGTACGCCGAGCATCGCGCGTTGGTGACGAGCGCGCCGGACCCGGCCAGTCTGCTGGACAGAATGCGCACATATCGGCCACCTGAGGGATTGGAACGGTGGGTACAACGCGGAGGCGACGGGATATGAACGCGGCGCAATACTTCGATCATTGGCATAAAGTCTGGCGCGACCTGATGCGCGGGGTTTCATTGCTGGAGGATGAACACCTGGACTATCGCCCTTCGGAGAACTATCGGCGAACGGTGGGCGACATCCTGCGCCATTTGATCAACCTCGAGCAGGGCTGGATCCACTTTGTGATCCGCCGCGAGCTGGCTGAGTGGCCCGACGAGGACCCGGATTTGGACACGGTCGAGGCCATTCGCAGCGAGATGCGCCGTGTGCACAAGGAAACCTTCGACTACCTGTCCCAGCTTCCGGCCGAGGATTTCAATCGAATCGTGCAGGTCCCGGGGAATGGAACCCCAAAGCTGGGGTGGATCGTGTGGCATGTGCTCGAACAGCAGATCCACCATCGCGGTGAAGTCTTTCTCTGCCTGAGCCTGCTGGGACTCGAACGGCCAAAGACGGACCGGCCGGGTTAGCGTTGATCCGGACCCACTTTAGCCTTCCATGAACGAACCCATTCGAATGCTTCACTTCGCGGACCTCCATGTGGGGGTGGAGAACTACGGCCGCGTCGATCCGGAGAGCGGGACTTCGACGCGGGTGCGCGATTTCCTCGATCGATTGGACGAGGTGATCGACTATGGCCTTGCCAACGACGTCGATCTGGCGGTCTTCGCCGGAGACGCGTTCAAAGCGCGCGATCCCGACCCGACCCAGCAGCGTGAATTCGCGCAGCGTATCAAGCGTTTGACCGATGCCGTGCCAACCCTGCTGCTGGTCGGCAATCACGACATGCCGGCGATGGCCTCCAAGGCGACCAGTGTGGACATCTTCCAGGCGCTCGAGGTTCCCAACGTGATCGTCGGGCATCGTGCCGACGGCGCAGTCGTGGAGACGCGGCGGGGTCCCGTTTATCTGGCCTGGATTCCGTATCCCATGCGCAATCGATTGCTCACACGAGAGCAGTATCAGGGTAAGTCCATCGACGAGCTTCAGCAGGCCCTCAGACAAGTGGTCGCTGACATCGTGCGGCAGCTGACGGACGAGGCGCGACGGCATGACATGCCTCGTGTTCTGGCTGCGCATCTGTCGCTGGCCGAGGCCAAGCTGGGATCTGAGCGCACGGCGTTGCTCGGCCGCGATGTGACGGTCGCAAGCTCGTTGATGGCCGACCCGGCGTGGGACTACATCGCGCTGGGCCATATTCACAAGCACCAGGAGATCGGCGCCGGCGGTTACCCTCCCGTCGTTTACAGCGGCTCGCTGGAGCGGATTGATTTCGGCGAAGAGGGTGAAGAGAAGGGGTTCGTCTGGGTCGACCTGAGACGCGAGCGCACCAGCTGGAAATTTGTGCCGGTTCAGGCGCGCCCGTTTCTAACCATCCGGGTTGACGCCCGGGAGGAAGATGACCCCACCGAAGCGGTCCTCCGTCACGCAGAAGCGGTGCAATCGGGCTCCGTTGTGCGCGTGATCGTACGCATGCGGGCCGAACAGGAGCCTGGCTTTGGGGAGAGTGAAATCCGGCGTCAGCTGGAGGGCGCGTCGAGCCTGACTGTGGCGCGAGAGGTGGAGAGTGAAGTGCGAACACGCCTCGGTGACGTCTCACCGGAAGCGCTGACGCCTATCGATCTACTCGGTCGATATTTTGAGTCACGGGGTGTCGGGAATGAGCGGCTGGAGCGGCTGCTGGAGCGGGGCGAGGCCCTGCTCGATGACGCCACTTAGAAAGTGTCATATTGATACCTCTTGAGATCGAACTGCATAATTTTCTGGCCTACAAGGTACCCGAGCCGCTGCGGCTGGACGGTGTACATGTGGCCTGTTTGACCGGGCCGAACGGGGCGGGTAAGTCCTCGCTGCTCGACGCGATCACCTGGTCCCTGTGGGGTAAGGCGCGCAGCAACTCGGCGGACGAACTGATCCACCAAGGCGAATCCGAAATGGCCGTGTCGCTGACCTTCGCTCAGGGCGAACAGCGCTATCGGGTGCTGCGCAAGCGCAGCTCGGGCGGTCGGGGCTCCTCGCTGCTGGAGCTGCAGGTCTGGGATCAGGGCGACGAATGCTGGCGTTCGTTGTCGCAGGGCACCATCCGCGAGACCCAGGCGAAGATCGATGAGCTGCTGCGTCTGGATTACGAGACGTTCGTGAATTCGGCTTTCTTGGTCCAGGGGCAGGCCGACGAGTTCACGACCAAGACCCCGAGCCAACGCAAACAGGTTCTGGCCAGCATCCTTGGATTGTCGCGCTGGGAGGCGTACGAGGATCGCGCCAAGGAAAAGATCCGCAGCGTGAGAAGCCAGTTGGATCAGCTGGACGCCCGGCTGACGGAACTGGAGGCGGAGCTGGCCGAGCGGGAGGAATATGAAAGGGAGCTACAGCAGGCCCAGGGCGAAGCCGAAAAGCAAGCCGAGAAGCTGGGGGCGGCGGAGGAGAAATGGGCCGATCTCGAACAAAGCCGCAGCGATCTGGTATCCCTGCAGCGTCAGATTGACGATTTGACGCGGCGCATCGTGGCGCGCCGGCGCGAGATTGAGGAGGCGGAGGAGGAGCTGGAGGTGCTTCGTGCGCGGGCGGATGAGAAGGCGATCGCTGCTGCGCTGGGAAAGGTGCGCCAGGAACTTCGATCTTACGAACCCGTCGAGATCGAACGCAAACAAGCGCTGGAGCAGCGAAGCCAGCTGGCCGAGGAGGCGGCCAGCTTGAGAGGCGCGAACCAGGCGCTGGTCCCGGAGGCCGAGCCGCTGAAGGCGCGCGCCGCAACCCTCGAATCAGCGAGCGAGCCGGTCTGTCCCGCGTGCGGCCAACCGCTCACCGAAGAGCACCGTGCCGAACTGCTCGAGGATCTTCGCGAGGAGCTCAAGTCGAGGCGGGAGTTGTACCGCAGGAACAGGGAACGGGTTCAGCAGATCGAGGCCCGGCTCTCGAAGGTTGACGCGAACATCGAGGCTTTGGACGGCCAGTTGAATCGCCGGCCGGCGCTGGAAAAGCGGGCCGGCGAGCTGGAGGCCGCACTGGAGCACGCCGGTGAAGCCGCCCAACGCGCGCGGGCGCTGGCGGAAAGGATCGACCGCTGGCGCACGGAGCTAGCGGACGAGGAGAAGAAGCGGGCGGCGCTCGAGGAGAAAGCGGAGGAGACCGAACGTGAGCTCCAGGCCGCATCACTGACCCAGGCCGATATGGATCGATTGCGACGTGAAAAGCGGATGGCCGACGAGCGGGTCGGCGGTGCGCGGCAGCGTCTTGGGGCGTTGGAGAATGTGGAGCGACAGCTGGACGACCGCCGGCGGGAGCGGGGCGTGCTGGTCGAGGATGTGTCACTGCTGGAGGAGCTGCGCGAGGCCTTCAGCAAACGAGGTGTGCCGGCGATGATTATTGAAACCGTTGTTCCGGAGCTGGAACGGGCGGCGAACGAGCTGCTGACGCGCATGACGGAGGGCCGTCTGCATGTGCGCATTGAGACGCAGCGCGAGATCAAGTCGGGTGAGGTGCGCGAGGCGCTCGATATTGTGATCGCCGATGAGCTGGGAAGTCGGCCTTACGAGTTGTACTCCGGCGGCGAAACGTTTCGCATCAACTTCGCCATCCGCATCGCGTTATCCAGACTCCTGGCCAACCGGGCCGGGGCCCAGCTTCGCAGTCTGTTCATCGATGAGGGTTTCGGAACGCAGGATGCGAAAGGGCGGGATGAACTCGTCGAGGCGATCAACAGCGTCCAGGACGACTTTGATCGAATCCTGGTCATCACCCACATCGAGGAGTTGAAGGATGCGTTTCCAACGCGCATTGAGGTGCGCAAGACGCCCGACGGTTCTCAGTTCAGTTTGAACTGACGCGCTCGGCGGGCCGCTGCCCGGCGCGGCCTAATTCGGCTCTACGAAGCCGTCGGAGGGAAGCCACACGGAGACACGCGTGCCCTCGCCCGGCTTGCTGTCAACCTGGAGCCGGCCGCCGTGGAGCTCGGCGATTTCCTTGCAAATCGACAGCCCCAAGCCGGTGCCTGGCGCGCCGGTGGACTGGC
>CAZFCJ010000086.1:0-14974 GCA_964517315.1 uncultured Anaerolineaceae bacterium
GAGGTCTGTGTCTTTGGCTTATTCCTCTTTGCAAGGTGGGCCCGTTCGTCGCGCCCAGTCAGATGAATGATCGCAGAACGATCGGCATCGAGGTCGGAGCTATGACCTAAAGGCTAACAGCTGATGTCCCACGGCCGTTCTCCGAACCATCGGCGCAGCTATAATCGGAGGACCGTGAGCGCCGAGCGACGCGCGCGGCGCGCACCCCTGAACCCGCCCGCGGGACTGGTGGACCGATGTCGATCGCTCGTGTCGAGAGCCTAGCTAGCGCAGTCATCGACAACATTGAAACGGTCATCGTCGGCAAGCGTCGGGCGGCCGAGCTGGCCCTGCTCGGCCTGCTCTCTCGAGGCCACCTTCTGATCGAAGATGTGCCCGGCGTGGGCAAGACCATGCTGGCACTGAGCCTGGCGCGCTCGCTCGGCTGCGAGTTCAGCCGCATCCAGTTCACCCCCGACATGCTCCCCAGCGACGTCACGGGCGTTTCAGTCTTCAACCAGCGCGCGATGGAATTCGAGTTTCGGCCCGGACCGCTGATGGGCCAGATTGTGCTCGCCGACGAGATCAACCGCGCCACGCCGAAGACGCAAGCCGCACTGCTCGAAGCGATGGCCGAGCGGCAGGTGACCGTGGACGGCGTGACGTACACGCTGGACCAACCGTTCATGGTGCTGGCGACCCAGAATCCGATCGAATATGAGGGCACGTATCCCCTCCCGGAAGCGCAAATGGACCGGTTCCTCATGCGCATCGACCTCGGCTATACGAACCTGGAGCAGGAGATCGAGATCCTCGACCGCCAGCGCTACGATCATCCCGTCGATGGCCTGGAGCAGGTCGCCGGCGCCGATCAAGTGCTCCAGGCGCAGGAAGACCTCAAGGATGTATTTGTCTCGCCCGCCGTGAAGCGCTATCTGGTCGGCCTCGTGCGGGCACTGCGGGATCATCCAGCGCTGCGCCTGGGACCCAGCCCGCGCGCCAGTTTGAGCCTGTACCGCACCGGGCAAGCGCGGTCCGCGATGCAGGGCCGCGATTTCGTCCTTCCCGACGACGTCAAGGCCCTGGCATGGCCGGTTCTCGGCCACCGCATGCTGCTGAACCCCGAAGCCGCGATGCGCGAAGACTCCCACCGCGAAATCGTGCAGGAAGTCCTGGACACGCATCCGGTGCCCACCACCGGCCTTCACCAGCCATGAACCTTCCGGCTGAGACGGGAAGAGCGTCGGCCTCGATGCGCCGCAAGTCTCGGCTCCTCCCGGTGAGTGTGATCCTCCTTGTAGCCCTGCAGCTCACAAGTCCCCACCGAGCTTGGATGATTCTGTTGATCGGATGGGGAGGTGCATGGCTCGTCGCCGCGCTCTGGGCCCGGTCGCTAAAGAAGGGGCTGCGGTTTGAGCGCGAGATCCGCAGCCCATGGAGTCGGGTGGGTGATGAGATGTTGGAGCGGCTGAGCCTGGCGAATTCCGCCTGGGCGCCCGCCATCTCGGTTGAGGTTTTGGACCATTCGAGCCTGCCGGGCCAGCGGCGATCCAGAGTCGTCGCGGTCGCGGGGCATGACGTCAACACATGGCATCAAAGCGTCGTCTGCGCCCGACGAGGTGTGTTCGAGGTCGGCCCCACGACCCTCCTCGCGACCGATCCGTTCGGCATCTACGAGGTCGAAGTGCACCAACATTCCAGGACCTCGGTCACGGTGCTGCCGCCGACTATTCGGCTACCCGAATTCGCCATCGCCCCTGCGGGCCGCCTCGTGGACGGGAGCAACCGGCGAACGGGCCCGGGGCGTAGCGTGAGCTCGTCCAGCGTCAGGATCCACCTCCCCGGCGACGGGCTGCGCTGGGTTCACTGGCCCACCTCGGCCCATCACGGCGAACTCTACATTCGAACGTTCGAACCCATCTCCAGCGGGGACTGGTGGATCTTCCTCGACCTGGATGAGACCGTTCAGGCGGGAGAGGGTCAGCATTCCACCGAGGAGCACGGCGTGGTGCTGGCTGGATCACTGGCCGCGCGGGGCCTGGAACGGGGCCGCTCGGTGGGCATGATCACGCAGGCCGGCCCGGATTCCGTGGTCCGGCTGCCGGCCGGGACCGGCGCCCGACACCGCTGGCGGGTATTGCGCCATCTGGCGACCGCCCGGCAGGGGCCGCTCACGCTGGGCGAATTGCTGCGCGCCGCCAAGTCCCACCTGCGCCGGCCGGCGAGCCTGCTTCTGATCTCCCCGGCCCACCCCTCAAGCTGGAGCGGGGCTCTGCGGTCCTTGTTGGCCCAAAACATGGGAGCAACCGCGTTCGTTTTCGACCGGGCGAGCTACGATCCACGCTTTTCCTCCGGCCCCGACGGGCCGGGCGCTCCGGCTCCGGACTTGCCGCTCCATGTGATCCGACGCGGATGGATGCAGGAGCGTCACCCCCAGCCTGAACCACAGGCCGACTGGCGGCGCACGCGGCTCGAAGATCAGCCATGGGAGCGGGTGGCCCCATGAAACGGCTTCGGGGTCTGCTGCAGCGCTACATCTCTGCCTCCTCGCTGCGCCTCGGCGGTCTATTGGCCGCCGGTCTCCTGTCGGTGGCGGTCAGCTCGGCCCAACAGCTGCGCGGCGCCGAGGCGATCCTGCTGGCCGAAATGACCCTCCTCGGGGGCGCGCTCGCTTGGTGGGCCGCCGCGGCCGGGCTGCCGACGGGCCTGAGCGCTGTCCTCCTTCCAGCGGCCGGGTTCATGCGGGCCATGTGGCGGGTGGGCCGCCTCGGGCCGGCGGTGGCCAGCGTGATCGGTGCCGCGTTCACCTCACTTTGGAATGGGTTGCACGATCCGCTTCGCGGGTTCGAAAACCCGGAGAGGCTGTGGGATTCCGGCCGGCTCCTGTCCGCGCAAGCCGTGGCCGTTGCGTCGCGACTCGCAGTGTGGCTCCAAGGAATGGTGGAGGGCCAGCCCCAGTTCGATCCGCTGGCCGCGGCCATGGTGTGGAGCACCCTGCTGTGGTGCCTGGGGGCGTGGGCTGCCTGGCTGCTGCGGCGGCGTTCTCGGCCGCTGGCCGCGATGCTGCCGCTGCTGGCGCTCACCGCCTACACCAGTTTCTACACCGGCGGCAGCGCGAGTTCGCTGCTCATTCCGCTCGCTGCGCTGCTGATGATGATGGTCTACAGCGAGTACGCTGTACGGCAGCGCCGCTGGCGATCGGAGCAGATCGTGGTGGCGGAAGGCTTAGCTGGACGGCTGTCCATGGCGGCATTGCCCATCACGCTGGCCCTGGTCGGTGCCGCCGCGCTCATCCCCTCGCTTTCTTACGATCGAGCGGTTCGTTGGGCCCAGCGGTTATCCGGACAGCGTGAGGCGCCCGAAAGCGCGTTCGGCGATTCGCTTGGGCTAGAACAAGTTCCCCAATACGATTCGCCGCTGTACCCCGCGCGGTCGCCCGGACTGCCGAACCGGCACCTCGTCGGCTCGGGCGACGAACTATCCGAACAGATCGTGCTGACGGTCAGCATCTTCAACCTGCCCATCGAGGGTCCCCCGCCCCGCTACTACTGGCGAGCCCTGAGCTACGATCGTTACACGGGGCAAGGATGGGTCACCAGCTCGACCGTCACGTGGTCCTACGCTTCGGGCGAGGCCACGCAGTCCGGTCGACCCACGGGGCATCGACGGGTCCGACAGAAAGTACGGCTGGCCGATCAGGCCCCTGAACTCGCCTTCCACGCCGGCCGGCTCCTGACAACCGACGACGAATTCGATGTCGCCTGGCGCACCGCACCGCGGGACGCGTTCGCCGCCACGCTCGATTCGCGAATCTATGAGGCCCAGTCGCTCGTCCCGGACGTCACCGAGGCCGAACTGCGGGCCGCCGGCGGCGACGATCCTGAGTGGGTGAGCGAACGCTATCTGGCGCTGCCCGAGGACGTCCCCGATCGCGTCGTGGCGCTGGCCCGCGATCTGACCGCCACCGCTCCGACCCGGTACGATCGAGCGCGGGCCATCGTCGATTACTTGCGAGACATCCCCTACGACCTCGCCGTCCCCTTGCCCCCCAGCGAGCGGGATGTAGTGGAATGGTTCCTGTTCGACCTGCAGCGCGGCTATTGCGATTACTACGCCAGCTCCATGGTGGTGTTGGCGCGCGCCGCCGGCCTTCCGGCGAGGTTCGTGGTCGGCTACTACACGGGCAGCCCCGAGCAGACCGAGGGAACCTACCGCTATGTGGTCAGCGCGGCCGACGCCCACTCGTGGGTGGAGGTGTACTTCCCGAACTACGGCTGGGTCGAATTCGATCCTACTGCCGGCAGGCCGCCCATTGAGCGGCCAGGGTCGGCGGCGGAGGCCCAGCCCGCGGCCCCGCCTTCCCTGGAGCCGCCCCCCAGGGGGGGCCTTGAATTCGGGGGCCTCATGCGACGGGCGCTCGGAGCCGCCGGAGGGCTTCTGGCGCTCGGCCTGGCGGGCGCAGCCGTCATTCCGGTCTATGATTTGTGGAGTTTGCGGCGGCGCAGGAATCGGGAGGCGGTGCGGGCCGTATTCCAAAGGCTCAAACGCTTGGCGTCGCGCCTGGGGCTCAGCCGGACAGCGAGCCCCACTCCTTATGAATTAGGTTACAGCCTGGGGAGGTTGGCTGCAGACCGAGCTGGCACCCGGCGGGCGGCACGACTCCGACCAGCCGAGCGCGAAATCGCACGTCTGATCGATCTCAGCGTACGCTCCGCGTACAGCGAATCCCCGGTCGAGAGGAATGACGTATTCGCAGCCTGGTGGTCGTGGTGGACTCTTTTCCCCCGGATCGTTCTGGTGTCAGTTTGGGAACGGTTCAGGAGCAACGGGTCGACCCAAGACAAGGAACTTGCGACTGGGATCGGTGATCCGTGACCTGTTACCCTGGGTGCGGTGCCCGGTGTTGGCAGCCGGGTAACCGGTGGCCATTCGACGGTAGACGACGATCCAATCCCTGAGCGGGCCATTGACTTCGGCTTTCCGCCAGATGGGAAGCCCTCCCGAACCTGAGACAATCTCCAATTTCCCAGGAGCACCGGCTCCCACGCCGGTGCGTCGGTGGGCGGACGGGCGGGCGTGGGAGCCCGTCCTCCGGAGGGAGCCGGATCTCAAGCGACCGCCTGGAGACTGGACACGGGGGATTCGTGATCCGGGAGCCTGAAGCGATGACCTTCTTGCCTCGGGCTGAGAGCTGACGGCTGAAACCTATGTGCTGGGTGCTAGCTGCTAGATGCCCGTAGCTGCTCTTGCACACTGCTCTGTGCGCTATCCCTTCACCGCCCCCATCGTGAAGCCCTCCACCAGACGGTCGAGGAACAGGTTGTAGAGGATACCCACGGGAATGGCGACGAGCACCGCCGCCGCGACGAGCGACTGCCAGAAGAACACGTCGCCCCGGATCAGTTCGGTGGGAACGCCCACGCTGATCGGCCGCGCCGCCGACGAGGAGATAAATGTCAGGGCGTAAATGAACTCGTGCAGCGTGAGCATGAACGCGAAGACGACCACCGAGATAATCCCGGACATCGACAGCGGCATGATGACCTTGACGAACGCCATCAGTCGGCTGTAGCCGTCCACCAGGGCGGCTTCCTCCAGCTCGCGCGGGATGGACTTAAAGAATCCCATCAAGAGCCAGGTGGAAAATGGGATCGTAATCGTGGGATAGATGACGACCATCGACCATATCGTGTCGTTCAGGTCCAGGAACACGACCACCCGAAACAACGGAATGAAGAGCAGCGTGGGGGGCACGAGGTAGAAGAGGAAGATGATGATGCCGGCGGTCTCACCCCAGCGGCCGGTCAGCCGCGCCAAGCTGTATCCGGCCGGAATCGCGAACAGCAGAGTAATCGCCACCACCAGCACGCCGACGATGACGGAGTTGCGAACGAACACAAGATAGTTGGTCTCGCTGAACAGAAACTCCAGGTGGGTCAGCGTGGGAGGCTGGTTGAACAGGAAGGGAACCCCCTCCTGCCGATACAGATCGCGGTCCTGCTTGAACATCGTGATGATCATCCACAGGAAGGGGAACGACATCACGAAACAGGTCACCGCCACGGCGGCGTACAGCGCGGAGCGGCGGATCCAGCGACTCAGGCCGTCCATCTCAGGCAACCTGGGCCCTGCGGGCCATGCGCAGCATGACGACCGCCACCGCCAGCAACACCGGCAACAGGAACAGCGCGACCGCGGCGCCTTCCGCCAGCGCCCCGCCCTCGATGCCCTTGTAGAAGGCCCACACCGGGAGCACCTGGGTGTAGTAGACGGGACCTCCCCGCGTGAGCAGATAAACGATGGTCATGTCGGTAAAGGTGAATATGATGCCGAAAAGGACCGCGATCGCGTTGATCGGCAAGGTCAAGGGAAGCTTGATCCTGAACAAGATCCTCCAGAAGGATGCCCCATCGACCTTCGCCTGATCGATCAGGTCATTGGGTATTGCCGTCAGGCCCGCCACCAGGATCACTGTGGCCAGGGGCGTTATGCGCCATATGTGCATCGCGGTCACCGAGCCCATGGCCAACCACTCGCGCCCCAAGAAGTTCATATGGGGACGAGCGCCGAACAGGGCTCCGGCTCCGCCCAGGAGCCCCAGGGTCTCAAAGACCCAATCCAAGGGACTCAGCGTGGAGTCCAGCATCCACAGCCATCCGATCACAGCCAGACTGATCGGCGTGGCCCAAGGGAGAATGATCAGGAAACGAGCGAACCACTTGCCCCGGAAATCCTCCGCCAGGATCAAGGCTAAGATGTTGGCGAAAACAATCACGAAGATCTGGGTGACGACGGTAATGCCTACGGAGTTGATCAGCGCTCGCTTGAACTGAGGCTGCCGGATCACATTGAAGAAATTGCGCAACCCCACGTAGTCCAGCGTCGTGTCGCCCACCGTCACGTCGGTCAGGCTGAAGGCGATGGCCAGGAAGGTGGGGAATCCAATCAGCAGCAAGATGTAGATCACCGCCGGAAGCAGGAAGATCGGCCCCAGCAGGTCCTCCCGATCGGAGAAGTATCTGAGATCGGTCAGACGGTCCAGACCGGCCCGCAGCGTGGCCATCGTTAGAACTCCACCGGCTCGGTGCGCAGCCCGGTCTCTTTGTCGAAGAAGCGCAGGCGCCGCCTCTCCACGGCGAATTCATAGGTCTGCCCGGCATCGATCGGGATCGTCTCTTCCGAGGAGAGTCTGGAGATGGCTTCCGTATCCCCCGAAGCGCTCAAGACTTCGCCGTAGAGCAGCTGATCGGCACCGAGATACTCCACCCTGCCGACATGGAAGCGGTAAGTTTGCAGTTCGCTGCCGGAGCCGGCGGCCTCGGTAGGGATGAACTGCTCGGGCCGGAAGCCGACCAGCACGCCATCCCGTTCAACCAGATTCATTCCCGGGGAGCCAAGAAACGTGGCCACGAAAGTGTCCGCCGAGTCGTGGTACACCTCCTGCGGCGTGCCGATCTGACGCACTTTGCCCTGATGCATCACAACGATTCGATCCCCAAGGCCCATCGCTTCGACCTGGTCGTGGGTGACGAAGATCGTGGTGATACCCAGGCGGCGCTGGAACCGTTGGAGCTCATCCCGGGCTGAGGCGCGAAGTTTAGCGTCCAGATTGGAGAGCGGCTCATCGAGCAGCAGGACCTCCGGCTCCTTGGCCAGCGCCCTCGACAGCGCGACTCGCTGACGTTCACCACCGGATAGCTGTCGCGGCTTGCGGTCCAGGAGTTGTTCGATGCCGAGGATCGACGAGGCCCAATCGACCTTATCGTCGATTTCCTCCTCCCCCTGGTTGGCCCTGGCCCGCAGTGGGAAGGCAATATTGTCGAACACGGACATGTGCGGATACAGCGCGTAGCTCTGGAAAACCATCCCGATGCCCCGCCTGCGCGGCGGCAACTCGGTGACGTTCTGGTTGCCGATCAGAATGATGCCCTGGGTGGGCTCCTCCAGGCCGGCGATCAACCGCATCAGCGTGCTCTTGCCGCTGCCGGAGGGGCCCAGAATGACCAGGAACTCGCCTTCTTTAATGGCGATATCCACGCCATCAACCGCTCGGACTTCGGCGAAGTATTTTTTGAGTTGTCGGGTTTCGACGACGGCCATAGTCAATTCATCTCATGATGAAACACCAGAGGCCCGCCGCGATGAACTGCGGCGGGCCCCGATGTTCCAATGTCATCCGTTACGGCGCCACTTGGCACTCGGGCGTCGCGGACCCTCCGACGAGCCCTTGATCACGCCAGGTCTGGAAGATCTGCTCGATCTGATCGTGGGCCTCACAGACCGCTTCTGCTGCCGAGACCTCGCCCTGCGCTGCGCGAGCCATCATCGTGGGGATGATGTTGGTGCCAAAGACCTCGCCGGTTGCCGGATTCGCCGGTCCGGGGAAGCCGATGTAGGCCGTCCAATCCTCGGCGTCCTTGAGGATCGCCAGCTTGTCCGCCGGTCGCGAGCCGAAGGGATCGTTATCCAGCCAGGCGGCGCTGGTCTCCGTACCTTCGGTCAGCTGCGGAACCGTGCTGGGGAAGGCCGGGAAGGTGTACAGCTCGCTGTTGAAGGTGGCCTGATTGTAGTTGGCCGTCAGATGGAGCATGAAGGCCTTGGCCGCCTCGAGCTCCGCGCCCTCCACGTACTGCGGGACGACGTAGATCGCCCACACGTGCGACGAGGCCCATCGGTCGCCGCGCGGACCTTCCAGCGCCGGACCGAAGCCGATGTCGTCGGCCGCGGCGGGATCGATCTTCTGCAGGCTGCGGTAGGCGGAGATCGAGTTGAGGATGTAGGACACATCGCCCGCGATGAGCGCCTGGTTGTTGGTCGCCGCCGACCAGTCGAACACGCCCAGCGGCTGAATGGCGCCTTCATAGAGGTCCGCCATGAACTGCACGGCCTCGACGGTCTCCGGCGAGTCGATCACGACGTTCTCATCCTCGTCCTGGATTGAGCCGCCAAAGGACCAGATGATGGCCCGGCCGGCCATCCTCGAGTCCAGCTCCGGCGACATGCCAAGACCGATGGGCACGCCGGTCTCGTCCTTGATCTGCGAGCCGCCCTCCAGGAGCTCCTGCCAGGTGGTGGGTCCGTTGGCCATGCCAACGCCCTCCCACAGGCTAGCCACGTAGTCGGCGGGATCGGGAACCCAACCGTGGCAGTAGCCGTACCACTTATCCGTAGCGGGAAGGTACGAGCTATTGGCACAATTTTCGACCTGCGTGCCGAAGCGTTCCTGAGCTTCCATGTTCACATCACTGAGGTCCTGAAGCGAAGGTGCGAATGCCGACGGCGCGAACAGGAACTCAATCATCGTCGGTCCCTCGCCCGCGTCGATCGCCGCCGAGAGCGTCGGCGGGAGATCGGGGATGCCAACGTGGTCCACCGTCACATCGACGTTGTTGGTTTCACCCCAGGATTCGGCGAAGGGGTCGAACCAGCGGTCGTACTGTGGTACGAAGTGGCTCCACTGCACGATGTGCAGCTCGGTGCCTTCGGGGAACGGATCGCGCTCCACCTCGACGACTTCGGTGATTTCGACCTCCCGCTCAACCTCGACGACTTCGGTCACGACCCGTTCCTGGACCTGTGGCTGACAGGCGCCCAAAATCAGCGCCGCCAGCGCAAGGAGACCCAGAACAGCGTAGACCCTCTTGCGGTGCATGATCTCTCCTCCCATATCTCAACGTGCCGCGAGTGGGTGGATAACGTCCGTGGGGAAATCGTTGATCGATGCAGGATTGTGGTGTCGAGGCCGCACTGTGAAGCCCTGACTCCCTCCTAG
Source organism: uncultured Anaerolineaceae bacterium (assembly GCA_964517315.1). Taxonomy (GTDB): domain Bacteria; phylum Chloroflexota; class Anaerolineae; order Anaerolineales; family E44-bin32; genus DASWJQ01. The sequence goes on from CAZFCJ010000086.1 coordinate 9,752, forward strand.
GACGGGAACCCCAATGGTACGGTCTTGCTACGTGGATTTTATACTCATGAGCATACACCGACCCCGAGCGAAATGGCAAGTCATCTCGAGCACCCTCCTTTGTCATTGGCAGCCATACCCCAGGATGCGATACGATGAAGGGACCCCATCGAAGAGGGAGGAGGAAAAACCCAACCCATGGATCTTGGACTTCAAGGCAAGACCGCCGCGGTGGCGGCCGCCTCGCGCGGGCTGGGCAAGGCCGCCGCGCTGGCTCTGGCGCGCGAAGGTGCGCAGGTTTCGATTTGTTCCCGGAGCGACAGGATCGATGAGGCCGCCCAGGAAATCGAGGGCGCGACCGGCCAAGATGTGCTCGCCGTTCGCGCCGACATCACCCAATCCGATGGCGTGGATTCGTTCATAAGCGGGACCGTGGATCAGTTTGGCCAGCTTGACATTCTCATCGTCAACGCCGGCGGTCCGCCACCCGGAGGGTTCCTGGACCTCACACCGGAGGATTGGGAGGCGGCCACCAACCTGACGATCATGAGCGCGGTGCGGCTCTGTTACGCGGCCGTGCCGCATATGCTCGAGCGCGGTTCCGGCTCGATCGTGACCACGCAGTCCTACTCGGTCAAACAGCCGATCTCCAAACTGATCCTGTCCAACTCATTGCGCATGGCTGTGATCGGCATGATGAAGACGATGGCCAACGAGCTGGGCCCACAGGGGGTTCGGGTCAACTCGATCAATCCGACCTGGACGCTGACGCAGCGCGTCGAGGAGCTCATGGCCGATCGTGCCCAGCGCGAGGGTACGACCCCTGAAGAGGAAACCCAGAAGTTGGCCGACGAAATTCCACTGCGGCGCGTCGGAACGCTCGAGGAGTTTGGCCAGGCCATCGCCTGGTTGGCCTCTCCGGCGGCCTCGTTCATCCACGGCCACGCGCTGATGTTCGACGGCGGCGCGGTCAAAGCTCCCCTTTGATCCAATGGAGATCGCGGTCTTCGGAACGGGAGGGGTCGGCGGCTACTTCGGCGGCCGGCTGGCGCAGTCGGGCCACGCCGTCGGCTTCATCGCGCGCGGCGAACACCTGGAGGCAATGAAGCGGAATGGTCTCCGGGTCGAAAGCGTCCACGGCGACTTCGCCCTTGATCCGGTGGAGGTCACCGACAACCCGCTGGACATAGGCGAAGTCGAATACGTCATCGTGGCGGTCAAGAATTACCAGCTGATGAACGCCCTGGACCCGATGGCGGCGCTGGTCGGACCGGAAACCACGCTGGTGCCGCTGCTCAACGGGGTGGAGGCGCCCACGATCCTGGCAGATCGGTTCGGCGACGGGCGCGTGATCGGCGGCTTGTGTGCCATCATCTCCGAAATCGCCGAGCCGGGCCGCATCGCCCACCACAGCCAGGTCCATCAAGTTGTGATCGGCGAGCTCGACGGCGAGCGCACTGAGCGCGTCGAGCGGCTTGTTCAGGCGTGGCAGGAGACGGGCGTCGAGGCGGTTCACGCCGACGACATCCATTCCGCCATGTGGTCCAAGTTCCTGCTGATCGCCTCTTGGGGTGGCGTCAGTGCGCTCTCCCGGGCCACGGTCGGTGAGATCCTGGAGCAGGACGAGACGCGATTGCTCTATGTGAATGCACTGGAAGAGGTGGAGCGATTGGCGAAGGCGCGAGGCGTGGCCCTGCCCGAAGAGGCCGTCGGCAAGCGCGTACAGTTCGTCGAGGATCTGGAGCCTGACTCCACCACCTCCATGCAGCGCGACGTGGAGGCCGGGCGCCCGTTCGAGCTGGAAGCCTTCAGCGGCGCCATCGTGCGCATGGCCGCGGACCAGGAGGTCAGCGTCCCCGTGCATCGAGCGCTTTACGCGCTCCTGCTACCCGCTCTGCAGCGGGCCACGGAGGGCTCCAGGTAGGACCCCCCTCCGGGTCGCCGTCGTGCTCGCCGGCGTAGAATTCGATCGCCGGACGGTCAGAAAGTCACGAGCTCGTAACCTCCCGCCAGGAACGACCGCAAGCTGGGATGACCGTCAAACTCCGCGGTCAGCGGCATATCCAGCTCAGCCACCTGCTCCCTGACGTCGAAGATCCCGGCACAATAGTCGCAGACGGCCGTGACCCGATCGCGCACGGATAGGAAGAGGTCATGGTAGCGGTGGTCCGGCGCGGACAGCGCCGGACCCCACATCGTCCCCGCGCCGTCCAGCACCAGCGCCACGTCGTCGCCGGCCTCCTTCGACTCCTTGACCAGCTCCATGGCGTTGACGGCCCGGGCCAACGCTCCGCTGTTGTCCGGGTGAGCCAAGATCACGACTGCCAGCTTCATCGGAATTTCCTTCCTCGGTCGACGTTTCTAGAATGAGTTTAAGCCTTCGGAGAAGATCCTCTGTTGGCGAGAGCACTGAGTTCGTTGGCCTTTGGCCGCTGGCCTCTGGCTTCTAGCCTCGGGCGCCCGGCACATAGGTTTCAGCCGTCAGCTGTCAGCCCGGGGCAAGAAGGTCATCGCTTCAGGCTCCCGGATCACGGGTAACGGGTCACGAATCCCCCGTCTCCAGTCTCCAAGAGGTCGCTTGAGATCCGGGCCCGCTGCTCTATGGAGGCCGGGCTCCCACCCCCGGCCGTCCCCCCACCGAGTCGCTTACCAGCATCGGCCATATGAATCGAATCGTCGGAAAGACGTAGCATGCTACGTCTCTACAATCGTCACAAGCTGAGGTGCCGCACTAGCACAGTGCGCACGGTTTCTCGGTCAGGCAACTTCACTCTGCCAGACCCCGGATCGCCGATCCCAAGTCTCCAATCTCCAGCGAACTGGCTAGTCGCCCTAGCGGGTTCCCGAATCCCATATCCCGGCACCCGAATCCCCAGACTCCAGTCTCTGATCTCTGCCTTTAAACTCAATCACCCTCCATAAACGCTGGCACAACGCTCCCTAAACGGGTCTCGGGCATGCTGGTGACAGATCAGACGCCCAAGTCAGGAGGCCCACAATGTTGACGGTGAACAAAGATGCCGCACTGGGAATGTTCGTCCACACGGACGGCAGGAACGGCGCTGCGCAGATGATCCAAATCAATGAGGGCGAAGTGGCGGCTCTGCCGAGGAATTGGCAGGAGATGCGCGTGCTGTCCGGCAAGGCGTGGTTGACGATGAACGGCCAGGATTACTTCCTGGAGCCAGGACAATCGCTGTTCCTGCTCGAGCGCCGGGACAAAGCCCTTGTCTCCTCTTTTAACGGCGGAGGCGTCCGAATCGAAGTTAGCTGAGATCGAGCCAACGGCGATTGCCGGTTGCGCTATCAGCAACGACCGCCTCTCACCCCACAGCCGAGCGGATCATGTCGCCATTGAAAGAATCGAAAAGGCCCCCGAGCGTTCGGGGGCCTTTTGGTGTCAAAGCTGAATTCGCTTAGACGGGGCTGACGTTTAAGGCCTGGGGTCCCTTGGGGGACGAACCGACCTCGAACTCCACCTTCTGACCTTCCTGAAGGTCACGGTAGCCGTAACCCTGGATGGACGAATAGTGGACGAACACGTCGTCGCCGTCTTCACGTGCGATAAAGCCGTAGCCCTTCGCGCCGTTGAACCACTTGACCGTGCCGTTGATTCGTTCTGACATTTCTTTGTGCCTCCTTAAAGGCTGTACTAGGGTTTAGAGGCGCTTGCCGCGTTCCCGGCGGCCGGGCTCAACAAAAGCGGCCCGAGCGTTGAGCAGCTCGGGCCGAAGATTCTCGACTTCAGACGGAACGTGCTTGCAACCTACTGTGAGGCATCATACCAGAGATGGATGCATTTGCATAGGGTCAATCTGAAGAGGTGTTGATCGGGGACTCGGGATTCGTTATCCGGGATCGGGGATCGTTGAAGAGCAGCGGTTTGTTAACTGGAGACTGGGGGTCCGTTACCCGTGATCGGTGACCCGGAGGGCGAACCACGAAGGGAACGGCCAGGCCTACAGCTTCAGGCTCCAGGCCTCAGGCTACAGCCGCCGGGCCGCTCAGAGCTGCAAGCCTCGGGCGCATTGCGCCCGACGACAAGCGGCAAGCTCCACGACGGCCGGTGGCTCCATCGAGCGGCGCGCTCCCTCCGATCGAGCGGCATCGGCGCCCTGCCGGCACGCTCATTTGGCGAAGAGCCAGAGGCCAGGAGCTTCCGGACCAGCTCTCGAGTTTCCCGTTGTCGTCGAACCAGCCGTTCATCGCCACCGCGCGTTCCGCCCACTCCGTCATGATCCGACACCGCGACGGCGAACCGGGAACGAATTGCCGCCTGCAGAGACCCAGCATACGACACCCCAACGATTGTCCGATCCATTTGGCCCACGCGCAATGGCGATAGGTCAGACGCCAGTAGCCATGAGTAGCTGCCAGCAGCCAGATGCTGTTCGCTTTCCCGCCTTAGCTCACCCACTGGAACGTGACGAACACGCCGGTCCCGCGCCTCAAGCATGACCGTGTCGTAGGGCCCTTCGTCATGGAAGGGGAAAGCCTTTACATCGCCGGGGTGGGCGTCCATGTAGGTGTTCACCTCGCGCCGGTTGAGGTCGTTGAGCGAGTCCATCGCTTACAGCTTCGCTCCATCGCCGCTGTGCTCTATAATGCGGAGGAGCAGACGTTTCGTTTGGCGGTATAACTGACGTGGACATGCGTTATGGATGAAGGTACTGGCGGTCCAAGGGGAGCTTCACCAGAGCAGCCATCCCCTTTCCGGCGACTGCGTGACCCAAACAACCGGCCGCGCGCCCTCGCGATCGTGGCGCTGATCGCCTCGTTGGCGGCGCTTCTCTACGCCCGCTACCAACCCACCGAAGCGCCTCCGACCGCGGAGGAGATCGAGACCATCGTCGCCCGGGCGATGGCCTCAGCGACACCACGCCCCGCGTTCTCATCACAGGTACACCAGACCATCCTGCCCTCGCTGGTGCTTGTGAAGACCCATGCTGAAGGCGCCGACACCGAACAGGGCGAGGGCATCGGAAGCGGCGTCGTGGTCAACGCTAATGGCGACGTCCTGACCGCGCTGCACGTCGTGAGCGGCGCCGAGTTCATCAGCGTGACCTTCGCCGACGGCAGCGAGTCGCCCGCGGAGCTGATCTCGGCCCAGCCGGAGATCGACATCGCCGTTCTGCGCCCAAGTCAACCTCCCGAGGTGATCGTCCCCGCCGTGTTGGGGAGCACGGGCGCAGTGAGGGTCGGCGACGAAGCCTACGCCGTCGGCAACCCGTTCGGCCTGCCCCA
>CAZFCJ010000087.1:0-14884 GCA_964517315.1 uncultured Anaerolineaceae bacterium
TTGTGACCTTATGGATAAACCTTCGTGTCCTTGGCGTCTTTGTGGTTAGCGTTCCAAATCCCGCACGTCCAGCACCTCACGTCGCTGGGTGAAACCCTCCAACGCCTCTGGGTCGACCTCGACCCCCAACCCGGGGCCTTCGGGAACGCTGAGAGTCCCATCGTGCAGCTCAAAACGCGGCGCCGCGATGTCCTGCTCGTAGTAGCGATCGGTCGCCGAGATGTCCCCGGGCAAAGCAAAGCCCGGCAGCGAGGCGAGCGCGAGGTTGGCGGCGCGCCCAATGCCGGTCTCAAGCATCCCCCCGCACCAGACCGGCACGTCCCGTTCCCGGCACAGGTCGTGGATGCGCACGGCCTCCGAAAGCCCCCCAACTCGCCCCGCTTTGATGTTGATCACCCGGCAGGCGTCAATTTGCAGCGCCTGTCGGGCGTGGCGCGCGTTGCCAATGCTCTCGTCGAGGCACAGTCGAGTTTCGAGCTGCTGCTGAAGTTGACTGTGATCTATCAAGTCGTCCCCGGCCAAGGGCTGTTCGATCAGCACCAAGCCGAGCTCATCCAGCGCCAGAAATACTTCGGCCTGATCGAGCGTGTAGGCGGCGTTGGCGTCCACCTGCAGCATTAAATCCGGATAGCGCCTGCGCACAGCCCGAACGGTTTCGACATCGCTCCCTGGTTCGATCTTCAGCTTGACCCGCGGGTAGCCCTGCTCCACGAAGTGTTCGACCACCTCGATGAGATCTTCGAAGGTGTCCTCAATCCCGACGGACACACCCACCGGAACCCGCTCCCGCACGCCCCCGAGCAGAGACCGAAGCGAGCGGTTCTGGACGCGGCCGAACAAGTCCCACAACGCCATCTCCAGTCCGGCTCGAGCCATGGGATGGCCGCGCAGATGCGTAAGGCGATCCCGATAATCTTCAATCGAAACGAGATCCTCGCCCAACAGCGTCGGGGCGAAATGACCCCGTAGAACCTCCCACGCCGTTCCGACGGTTTCGTACGAATAACCGGGCCAAGACCCCGCTGTGCACTCGCCCCATCCCGCGGCCCCGTCGGTGTGGACGGCCAGGATCAGGCCATGGCGCTCACTGGCTTCACCGCCAAATGAAGTTCGCAGCGGCCACGCCAGCGGCATCGCCACGTGGTACAGGTCGATGCGTTCGATCCGCATCTCAGCCCAGCGTACCTTCGCCGTGGCTCAAGAGATAGTAGCTGCGCGGCACACGCTCGCCAGCCAGGTGCACAAAGTCGGTCACGATGTAGCCGGCGTCGAAAGCCGATTTGAAGATCTCGCGTGTATGGCGCCGCCACTGGTAGGCCAGGTCAATGTCCTCCTGCTTGACCCGGTCGAAGTCGGGCGGGATCTCGACCAGCAGCAAGTTGCCGTTCAGGGATGCGGGCGTTTGGCTTGGACGAGGCAGATCCGCCTTATCCAGCGAGGCCGGGTTGATCTTCTCGGCGCCGGCGGCGAGAAAGTTCGCCAGGTCGAGAGGAGGTCGCGTCCCCTCCACCCTCGTTTCGACGCGGGAAGAGGTCACCCACCATTCGACCTCGAAGCGGTCCGATGGCAGTCCCTGATTGAGCTCGTCGCGCATCTCACCATAAGCGTTCGAGATGTAGCGACGGCAAAGCGCGCCCAGCCGACGGACGTTCAGGTGCGCGTTGCGGCTCTGAAGCGGATCATAGGTCCAGGTGGCCAGCCGCACTCCCTGTGCCAGCAGCTGGCGCCGCTGGGCCAGCTTGAGCGCCAGCCCGATTCCTTGATCCCGGTAATCAGGATGAACGCCGAGCATGTGCGAACAGTGCTTAAGACGGGCCATCGCCACGCGCTCCGGGGAGGCCGTATCGACCGCCAAGAAGCCCAGCACAAAACCGGCGAGCCTGCCCTCCACGAACGCTCCCAGCAGCAGTCCGCCGTTGTGCTCGATCGTCAACAGCAGGTGGCCCGGCACCACGTCGGTCTCGCTGCCCGGCCAAACCTCGCGCTGCAGCTCCTCCACGGCGTGTACGTCCTCGACGGTGTCCAGGGTCCTAATTTCCATGCCACTACCTCATCCAGCATGAAAGTGAATCATTCACTCCACTGCTCTCTCACAAATTCCAGGCGCCAGTTCGCGCCCCTTAAATAGTTTAATTGAGTGTACATACGGGCCGGCTGAAGACCCACCAAGCGGGGCATCGAATCCAGGCTCGCCGTTCGGGGCGCGGCGAGGTAGTCGACGGCGTGGTTGGTCACCGGCGAGTGGGGCAGGATCGATTCCAGCAGCCACACCAGCAGGCGCAAATACGGCGGGCGAACGTCCAGCGTCGACCGCCGTATGCCGGCCGCCTCGGTGACGAGGGCCACGACATCCTGCAGCGTGAGAAACTCGGGCCCGCCCACTTCGTACGTGCCGCGCACTCGATCTTGCTCCCCCAAGATCCACTCCAACGCCGTCACGAGATCCTCGACCCAGAGCGGCTGAAGGGGCGCGGATCGGCCTCCCGGGATGGGGAAGATCCCTGGGCTCACGGCCAGCATCATGGCCAGGTTGCACGTGAACCTGTCCCCCTCTCCAAACAGCGGTCCACTGCGCAGGACGAGATGCGGCACTCCACTGCGGCGGATGTGTTCCTCTGCGGCGGCTTTCGCGCGCAGCAGAGGATAGGCTGAGGCGCGCGAGGCCCCGAGATGGGACAAATACACGAGATAACGGACGCCGGCCTCGGAAGCTGCATCGGCGAGGTACTGCGTCCCCTGCACGTCAACACCGATCAGGTCGCCGCGCCGGCCGCGCCGCTCGGCGCTGGCCAGATGAATCACGGTCTCCACTCCGACCATCGCCGCGCGAACGCCTCGTGGATCCGAGAGGGAGGCCAGCGCCACGTCAAGCTGGGTGCCTCGGGGGATGTCCGGCGAGCTGCGCTTGGGCCTGAGCAAAATCCGAACCGGCTCCGGCCGTTCTGCCAGGACCGGCAGCAGTCGTCCGCCCACGAATCCCGTCGCGCCTGTGATCAGGAGCATGTCCACACAATCGTTTCGGACCGCAGGTTGCGGGATTACACTCTCGCCGCGCGTCCTGCGGTATAAAGGGAGTGTCCGGCATTCTAGCACAACCGTGCCGCCCGACGTCCGAACCGAAACCGGTCGCAAGGTGTTATAGTCCACTGGAGAGCCACGAGGAGACGAGGAGGCCGGCTTGACACGAAAACGAGTCGTCATTACGGGATTGGGCTGTGTCACCCCCCTGGGGAATGACGTTGAAACCACCTGGAACGCGGCGCTGGAGGGGCGCTCCGGAGTTGACTACATCTCGCTCTTCGACACGACTGACTTCAAGACGAAGTTTGCGGCCGAGGTCAAAGGCTTTGACGCCGAGGAACACCTCGGCCGCCGCGACGCGCGACGTATGGACCGTTTTACCCACTTTGCGGTCGTCTCCACCGACCAGGCTCTGAAAGACAGCGGACTGCAGATAACCGACGAAACGCGCGACCGGATCGGCGCCATCGTCGGAACCGGAATTGGTGGCATCTCGACGATTTTCGATGAGACCGTCAAGTTCACCGACCGGGGCCCGCGCTGGGTCAGTCCTTTCATGGTCTCCATGATGCTGCCGGACACCAGCGCCGGCCAGATCGCCATCCAATTCGGGGTGCGCGGTCCCAATATGGCGGTCGTGACGGCTTGTGCATCCAGCGCCAACGCGATCGGCGAAGCGGCCGAGGTCATCCGCCGGGGCCACGCCGACGCCATGGTGGCCTGCGGAGCCGAGGCCGCCATCGTGCCCATCGCATTGGCGGGTTTCAACGTCATGGACGCCGTTTCGTCCTTCAACGAGGATCCCCAGCGCGCCTGTCGGCCGTTTGACAAGGATCGCGATGGCTTCGTGATGGGCGAAGGCGCGGCCTCATTGATCCTGGAGGACTACGAGCGGGCGGTGGCGCGCGGCGCCAACATTTTCGCCGAAGTGACCGGCTACGCGGCCACCAACGACGCCTACCATATCACCGCGCCCGCCGAGAACGGTGCCGGCGCGGCCATCTGCATGCGCAACGCCCTCGAAGATGCCGATTTGGGCATCGATGACATCGACTACATCAACGCTCACGGCACGAGCACGCCGCTCAACGACCCGAGCGAAACCGCCGCCATCAAGACCGTGTTCGGCGAGAGAGCCTACGACATCCCGGTCTCATCCACCAAATCGATGACCGGCCATCTCCTGGGGGCCGCGGGAGCCCTGGAGTCGATGTTCTGCATATTGGCCATGCGCGACGGCAGGCTTCCTCCGACCATCAACTACCAGACCCCGGATCCGGAGTGCGATCTCGACTACGTCCCCAACGAGGCCCGGGAGTGCCAGACCGGGGTCACCATGACGAACTCGTTCGGCTTCGGCGGCCACAACGCCACCGTGATTTTCAGCCGGGTCAACGGCGCACCGGCTCCATCATGACCTGGTACGCGCACGTAACCGGCTGGGGCATGGCGGTCCCTGAGAAGGTATTGACCAACAACGACATCGCCAAATTCGTCGATACCAGCGACGAGTGGATTGTCTCCCGCACCGGGATCCGTGAGCGGAGAATCGCGGAAGATAAGGACACGACGGCGTCTCTCGCGACGAAAGCCGCCTACCGCGCCCTGGATCGCACCGACGTCCATCCGCGCGAGCTCGATATGGTGATCGTGGCTACGGCCACGCCGGAACACCTGTTCCCGGCCACAGCCTGCCTGGTGCAGGATAGCTTGGGCGCGATCAACGCCGGCGCGTTCGACCTCTCCGCGGCCTGCTCCGGATTCATCTACGGCGTCTCGCTCGCCTCGGACGCCATCCGATCCGGGGCGATCCGGAATGCCCTGGTGATCGGTTCCGAGACTCTGTCTCGCTTTATCAACTGGGATGACAGAGGGACCTGCATCCTCTTCGGCGACGGGGCCGGCGCATTCGTACTGCAGGCAAGCGAGCTGCCGGGAGGCGTTCTTTCATCCGTGCTGCGCTCCGACGGCTCGGGGGGCAGCTTGCTCTCGATTCCCGCCGGAGGCAGCCGGCATCCTACCACCCTCGACACGGTGGACCGAAACCTCCACTACATCCAGATGAACGGCCGCGAAGTCTTCCGCTTTGCCACCCGCGTGATGGCCGATGCCACGCGCGAGGTGATCGGAAAGGCCGGAATGAGGGTCGAGGATTTGGATATCATCATCCCACACCAGGCCAACAAACGTATCATCGAGGCGGCTGCTCGTGGGCTCGATCTGCCCTTGGATCGCTTCATGATGAACCTCGACCGCTACGGGAACACTTCATCGGCCTCGATCCCGATCGCGGTGTGCGAAGCGCTGGATTGCGGAAGGATTTCCTCCGGAGATCGGCTGGTGATGGTGGGATTTGGCGGAGGGCTCACGTGGGGGGCACTGGCGCTTGAGTGGGTCGCCCCGGAGCGCGAGATTTCGACGGCCCGACGGCAGAGAAGACGGATGTGGGCCCGGATCGCTCAGATCCGCTCAGCATTTCGCCGCCTGTGGCGCAGAATTGGCGCCCTGCTGTTCGGGGCCACTTCCGACTCCGGCGATTCGGAGTAAGAGGCGGAGAATCCCATCCGCTCATCGAAAAGGGAAGGCAGGGCTGCTCGCCCTGCCTGGCCTTAAGCTCGAAGTGGGGGCCGGAGCGGAGAAATACTAGCCCGCCGCCGTCTCCTCCACCGCTTCAAGAAATTCATCCACCATATCTCGCAGGTAGGGTTCAGGCAGCGCGCCGACCTGCTGATGCACCACATTGCCGTTGGCGACGAACAGCATCGTCGGGATCCCCTGCACGTTGTACTTGCGGGCCCATTCCCCGTTCTCATCGGTGTTCACCTTGGCCACGATCAGCTCGCCGGCGTATTCGTCAGCGATCTTTTCCAACACCGGCGCCACCATCCGACAAGGGCCGCACCACGGTGCCCAAAAATCCACCACCACGGGCAGTTCGGACTGGAGCACGGTCTGCTCGAACGCTTCGTCACTTACATGGATGGGTTCATTCACCATACTTCGATACTCCTATATAAACCTGAGAGCGTTCTGATGTTACCATGACGCTTCTTGGTCAAAGGGAAGCAAGAATACCAACCAATCGGCTTGGCCGCTCCATTATAATTGCCCTCAAAGGGAGGGGCCTTCTCAAATTGGCCACCCGACCGGTTCCTGGCGGGAAGCGTCTTCCGCATCGACCCATTCGAAATCGGGCTCGTTGGCAGGCGCCTGCCGGAGATCCGCCGCAACCCCTATCAAGCGAATCATTGGGATCCTGCCGTGACACCGACCGATCAGACCTCGAGCTACACGATCCAGCTGCCTGTCTACGAGGGGCCGCTGGACCTGTTGCTCGAGCTCATCGAGCGCGCCGAGCTCGACGTGACCAAGGTTGCCCTTGCGCAGGTAACCGACCAATATCTCAACCACCTCAAGCAGCTTTCCCGCTACGATCTGGAGGATCTGAGCTCATTCTTGGTGATCGCCGCACGTCTGCTGCAGATCAAATCGGAGGCGCTGCTGCCCCGGCCGCCCGAGCGCGAGCCGGGCGAGGAGGATCCCGGAGACGCCTTGGCGCGCCAATTGCTGGCGTACAAGAAATACAAGCAGATCGCCGTGATGCTTTCCGAGCGCGAAGAAGCCGGCCTGCGGACATTCCAGCGTCAGGCGCCGGCCCCGATGCCTGATCCCCAACCCGACCTTTCCGAGGTGACGATTGACGATCTGCCGCGGGCGCTGGCAGGGATCTTTGAGAACGAACGGCCGCCCGGCGCCAGCCTCGAATCGGTCGTCACTCTGCCGGTGGTGCGAGTCCGGGACCGCATCCACCATATACTGGACGCGCTGCGACAACTCGGACCGGTCAGCTTCCGAACCGTGGTGCGCGATGTGCGCACCCGGCTGGAGATCGTCGTTTCGTTCCTGGCCGTGCTCGAGCTGGTCAAGCAGGGACAGGTCGAAGCCGAGCAGGAGCACTTGTTCGGCGAGATTGAGATTCGGCCGGGATCAGGCTGGGATGGGGGTCAGTCCGAGGAGTTTGAGCTTGAATTCGACGAGTAGAGCGCGCTGACCGTGAGCGCCGCTGCCGCGCCGGCCGCGTCGATGGCGACATCGCGCAGGCTGGACGTGCGACCCTCGACGAAGGACTGGTGGTATTCATCGCTGAGCGCGAACAGCACCGCCATCAGCAGAGCCAGGACCCAGCGGTATCCGGCCGCCAAGCGCGGCGGCAGCGCGTAATAATACGCCGTTCCCAGCAACGCGTATCCGAGGGCGTGACCGCCCTTCTTGACCAGCCAATCCAAACCCCCGAAGAAGGGCAAACCCGTGGCCGGGATCGACGAGAAGGCGAAAATCACGGCCATGATCAGCAGAGCAGGTAGCCAGCGCAGCACCATAGGTGGACGGGACATCCGCCCGATTCTACCAAGTGCTGACGACCGTTCGGAGGTAGATACATGATGAGCAATCGATTGCAAAAGGAGACTTCCCCTTATCTGCTCCAGCACGCTGACAATCCCGTGGAGTGGTATCCGTGGGGGGAGCGGGCGCTGGAGAAGGCCAAACGCGAGGACAAACCGATCTTCCTGTGCTTCGGCTACGCGGCCTGTCTTTGGTGCCACGTCATGGCCCATGAGTCCTTCGAGGACTCGGAAATCGCGGCCGTCATGAATGAGCACTTCGTCAATGTGAAGGTCGACCGTGAGGAGCGTCCGGACCTCGACTCGCTGTACATGGACGCCGTCGTCGCCATGACCGGTCAGGGGGGCTGGCCGATGTCGGTGTTTCTCACGCCGGATGGCGAGCCGTTCTTCGGCGGAACATATTTCCCGCCGACCCGCCGCCACAACCTGCCCTCTTTCCGGGAGGTGCTGCTGGGAATCGCCCGCCGCTGGGAGCAGGACCGTGACAGCCTGCAGGACGCCGGTCAGCAGCTGGCCGAACATTTGAGGCAGGCCCCCAGCTTACAGGGATCCGGCGTCGAGCTCGAGGCCTCCATCCTCGAACGCGCCGCGGCCAAACTGCACGACCGCTACGACTGGAAGCACGGCGGATGGGGCGGCGCGCCCAAGTTTCCCCAGCCCGCCGCGATCGAGTTTCTGCTCCGCAGGGCCGTCGCCCATGGGGACAATCTGGCTCGCGACATGGCCGTTCATGCGCTGCGGAAAATGGCCGACGGGGGAATGTATGACCAGCTGGGCGGAGGGTTTTCCCGCTACTCCGTGGACCGGCGCTGGGCGGTGCCCCACTTCGAAAAGATGCTTTACGATAACGCCCTCCTGCTCCACGCGTACGTGCGCGCCTGGCAGGTCACCCGAGAGCCCAGATTCCGGCAGGTCGCGCAACAATGCTATCGATTCCTGCAGCGCGAGCTGCTGCAACCCGGGGGTGGATACGCCTCGTCGCTGGACGCCGATACCGAGGGCGAGGAGGGCAAGTACTACGTGTGGACTCCCGACCAGGTGGCCGAAGCGCTGGATGATCCGGAGCTGACCGATCTGTTCTGCAAGGCGTACGGTGTGACCGAAGCGGGGAACTTTGAAGGCAAAAGCGTACTGCACCGGGCTCGGGACGACGAGGACCTCGCCCAGGAGTTCGACATGGCCGCGGAGGAAATTGGGGAGCGGCTCGCCACCGCACGCGCTGCGCTGCTCAGTGCTCGCGAAGAGCGCACACGCCCGGGTCTCGATGACAAGATCCTGACCGCCTGGAACGGCCTGCTGCTGCGCGGCCTGGCGGACGGCGCGCGGGCCACCGGGGACGAGGAATGGCTGGAATCCGCCCAGACGCTGGCCGGCTTCATCCTGAACGAGCTCACGGTCGACGGTCGCCTCAAGCGCTCCTGGCGCGATGGCCGGGCCCGCTTCGACGCCTATCTGGAGGATCACGCGGCCCTTGGCATGGGATTGCTGGCGCTCTATCAGACCGATTTTGACTCGCGCTGGTACCGCGCGGCGGTCGATCAGGCGCAGGAGATCCTCGAGAACTTCCGGGACGAAGAGGGCGGATTCTTCGACACCCGCGATGACCACGAGCGCCTGATCGCCCGACCCAAGTCAGTGCAGGACAGCCCGACGCCCAGCGGTAACGCGTTGACCGCCCTGCTCCTTCTGCGGCTCTCAGCCCTGAGCGGAGAGGGCCGCTACCGGCAAGGCGCCGAGGAGGCGATCGCGGCCATGATCGAACCGATGAGGGATCATCCGACCTCCTTCGCGGCTTGGCTGAGCGCGCTGGATTTCGCCTTGGGGCCGGAGCTGCAATTGGCGCTGGTGGGGGACACCTCCGAAGAGTCTTTCTGGCAACTTGCCGAACCCGCGCTGCGCCAATACCATCCCAACCTGGTGCTGGCCGGCGGCCTGGAAGACGGCGACCACCACCCGCCGTTGCTGAAGGGCAGGACCACGCTTGACGGCCAACCTGCGGCTTACCTCTGCCAATCCTTCACCTGTCAGCGGCCTACCGCCGACCGCCAGGAGCTTCAACGGCAGCTGGAGGGGCTTGGTTGACGGAAACGGCAGAACTCCCGGAGCTTCCGACCACGCCCGCGCGCACCGTCAAACCCAAGGCGCGCCCCATGCGCTGGGGGCTCTTTTTACTCAGTATGACCCTTTTTGTCGTTTCGCTGATGATGGTCAAGGAGGGCGCGGGGATCCTCACACCGTTGCTGCGCAACCAATTCGCGGTCACCAGCGCGTGGAGCGCATTGGGTTTCGGATGGCTGACGGCCATGGTCATCCTCTCGGGCTCCCCGATTGCGGCCACTGCGCTCGCGTTTCTGGACGCCGGCGCCCTGAACTCCACGGAAGCCTTCATGATGATCGCCGGCACACGGATCGGCGCCGCATTCATCGTGATTTTCATCGGATTTATCTACACCCTGCGGGGCAGGCAATCCGAGTCCACGCTGGGCGCGGGTCTGCTGTCGCTCCTTGTGACGCAGAGCGTCTACCTCCCCAGTCTTCTCCTCGGCTATTTCCTCATTCAGAGCAGTTGGGTTGTGAACTGGAACGCGGCCGCCAATCCGAACCTCAACTCCCCGCTGGAGGCATTGGTGAACCCGGTGCTGGCTCTGGTCGCCTCCATCATCGCTCCGTGGGGCTTGTTCCCTCTCGGTTTCGGCCTGATGCTGGTCAGCTTCTGGACTTTCGACCACTCGCTGCCCGAGTTCGGCCTTGACCAGACCAGCCTCGGCCGAGTGAACCGGCTCCTGTACCGCCCTATCGTCAGCTTCGCGATGGGCGCGGGGCTGACGGCAGTGACCATGTCGGTTTCGGTATCTTTGGGAATGCTGGTCCCCCTGTCAGCGCGCGGTTTCATCCGCCAGGAAAACGTGATCCCCTACATCATGGGCGCCAATATTACGACTTTTATCGACACGCTGATCGCCGCGGCGCTGCTCTCCAACCCCAGCGCCATTACCGTCGTCGTCATTCACATGGTCACCGTGACCTTGATCTCGCTGATCCTGTTGATCTTTGGGTTCAACATCTACGAACGCGGACTGGCATACGCTGCCGAATACATCGGCCGTCAAAAGGTGGCGCTCGGCGTGTATCTGGGCTTCACTCTTCTGATCCCGATCGCCCTGCTGCTCTTGGCTTGAGGTGATTGCTATGAGAGTACTTGTTTTCACGGATGGCTCAAAGGATGCGGAGGAAGCGGCCGCGCTGCTCCGTAAATTGGGGACGGCGGCCGACGCCGAGGTCACGGTTCTTGGGGTGGCCGAACGCAGGAGGGAAGGCCCCGAGGTGGAAGCGTCTGCCGACCGGATAGAGCAGGACTTAGAACGGGAGGGCTCCGAAGTCAAGACCGTATTGCGTTCCGGTGAAGCCTCCAAGGAAATTGTCGACGAGGCCAAACGGGGCCACTACGACCTTGTGATCGTAGCCCGCCAGTCGCACAAGAAGCAGCCGCAGCTGCGCCGGCGTTCGACAACCGAAACTTTGGCCCGTCATATTCCGGCCCACCTGCTGATCGCACGCAATGTCCCTGACAAACTCGAGAAGATCCTGATTTGCACCGGCGCTGAAGCGCCGTCGGCCGAGACCATCCGCCTGGCGGGATTGCTGACCGCGGCCTCGGGCGCAGATATCGGTCTGCTGCATGTGATGTCCCAGGTCGCATTGGGTCGAGATAGCCCCGCCCAGGAACTCGCCGAGACCGCTGAGGAGGCGATCGACCAAGAGACTCGAGAGGGCCATCACCTGCAGGAGGCCATCAACATGCTGCGCAGGGAGGGCGTCCAAACGGACATTCACCCCATATTGCGGCACGGCCTGGTGGTCGACGAGGTGCTGGAAGAGATCGACGAAGGAGGCTACGACCTGCTGGTATTGGGCTCTCATCATCAGCCGACGATGACCCGGTGGATGGATGTGCTGCTGGGCGACGTCGCGGGGGAGCTGCTGTCCAGGTCGCACATATCCGCCCTGGTGATCTACCCAAGGACGCCGGCGGGTGAACGCGAGAGCTGACGTCCCGGCGGTGACGGCCGGACAAATGCGGCGGGCCGACGAGCTGGCGGATGGCAAGTATCACCTTGACCTGCTGCAAATGATGGAGAACGCCGGGCACGCTCTGGCACGCTTGGCGCGCGAGAAGGCGTTAGGCCGTCCGATAAACGGAGCACGGATCGTCGTGCTGGCCGGCCCCGGAGGCAACGGGGGCGGCGGCCTGGCAGCGGCTCGACGGTTACAAAATTGGGGCGCCGAAGTCCAAGCCTTCCTCAGCCACCGGTCACGCGAGCTGGCGGCTGCTACCCATCATCAGCAGCGGGCGGCGCGCGCGGCCGGCGTGAAAGTCACCGCGCAGCGGACTCCCCCCCATGACCCGGATTTGATTCTCGACGCGTTCCTTGGCTACAGTATTCAGGGGGCTCCCCGACCGCCGATGGATGAAGGGCTGCGGTGGGCTAACGCGGTCTCGTGTCCCACAATCGCCCTCGATCTTCCCAGCGGCTTGGATCCGGACAGCGGAGTCGCCGCCACCCCCACGGCCCGGGCGGACGCCACCGTGACTCTCGGGCTGCCTAAGTTCGGCCTGCTGGCACCTGAAGCCGAGCCGTACGTCGGCGCGCTCTGGCTGGCCGATATCAGCCTGCCGCCCTCCCTGTTCAACGATTTGGGACTGGACGTCCCCGTTGACCTGTTCCAGGAGGATGACCTGATCCGCCTCTCCCCTTGACCTCAAGATCAGCGCGAGCCTTCCGGGCCTGGAAGTGCTGTCAAGTTCCGAACGGGCGGTCCGTTCGCCTGTATCCGACGGAATCCTATTCCGGAGAATCGTGTGCACCCAAATGGTATGCCGGGCTTCCACGCCCGGCCGGCGATACGAGGGCCGCGAGGGGCGCCCGTCCCGAGATACGGGCGACGTTCATCGTTCATCGAAACCACAATGACGGAGTACGAGCTCAATCCCGGCCGTCTCGGCGCAGCCGCGCCGCGGTCAGTTGATGCTCGACCCTCATGCACCGATTCATGACGACGTGCAAGCCGGCCTGGCGCGCCTTCTCCGCCGCCTCGTTGTGGGCGATCCCCTGCTGCATCCACACAAACTTGGCGCCGATCTCGATCGCCGCTTCCACGTGGGGCATCACCTGATCGGATGGGCGGAACAGCTGGACCAAGTCCACTGAATCCGGCACCGAGCGCAGGTCCGGATAGGCCGTCTGGCCGAGAATCTCATCGGCGTTGGGGTTAACGGGGATGACCCGGTAGCCTTGGTCCATCAGGTAACGGGGCACCTTGTGCGCTTGCTTCGCAGGGTAGCGTGAGAATCCGACCGTCGCTATTGTTTCCACTTCCTCAAGGATTCTTCGTACCAGTTCTTCGGTGGGACCTTCCTCCATACTGTCGACCTTTCACGCCTCATTCATTCAACGGTCACACTCTTGGCCAGGTTGCGCGGCTGATCCACGTCGGCTCCCCGCAGGACCGCGATGTGGTAGGCAAGAAGCTGGAGCGGTATGGTCGTGAGCACCGGAGCCAGCATCCAGGGGGCTTCCGGGATCCAGATGATCTGATCCGCGAGTTCCGGCAGTTGCTCGTCGCCGTCGGTGCCGACGGCGATCACGCGGCCGCCGCGCGCCTTGGCCTGCTCGACCTGACTGAGCATTTTCTCGTACCAGGGATCCTTGGGCGCGATCGCCACGATTGGCATTGTACGGTCGATCAGGGCGATCGGTCCGTGCTTCATCTCACCGGCCGGATAGCCCTCGGCGTGGATGTACGAAATCTCTTTCAGCTTAAGGGCCCCCTCGTAAGCGATGGGCATCTGGATGCCCCGGCCCAAGTACAAGCAGTGTTCCACGTCCCTGAGCGTCCGCGCCACCCTCTCGACCGCGTCCGCCCGGTCGAGGCACTTTCCGACCAAATCCGGCAGGCGCTGCAGATCACCCACCAGTCGCCCCCGCTGGCTCCCGTCGATCGTCCCGCGCAAGCCACCCAGTAGAATCGCCAGCATATACAGGTCCACCAACGGCGCCGTAAACGCCTTGGTCGATGCCACGCTGATCTCGGGTCCAACCTGCATTCCGATCGAACCTGAGGCCATGCGCATCGCCTGCGAGCCGATCACGTTCACGATACTCCACAACCGCGCGCCCCGCTCGCGCGCCTCCGTCATGGCGGCGAGTGTGTCCGCCGTCTCACCCGACTGGCTGATGGCGAGCACAACGGTCCTCTCGTCGACCAGCGGCTCCCGATACCTGAATTCCGAACCGATATCGACGTCCACCGGGATTTTCGCCAGCCGCTCGATCAGATACTTGCCCACCATGCCGGCGTGGGACGCCGTCCCGCAGGCGACGATGGTCATACGTTCGATGGCTCGCGCCGCCTTCTCATCCAACCCCAGTTGGGGCAAGTTCACGGCTCCGGTCCGGAAGTCCACCCTGCCCCCGATCGTATCCGTCAACGAACGCACCTGCTCGTGGATCTCTTTCAGCATGAAATGCTTGTACTCGCCCTTCTCAGCCGAGACCGGATCCCACGAAATCGTCTGGACCTCCGCCTGAATGGGTGACCCATCTCGCAGGGAGCGGATTTCAAAGCCGTCAGCGGTCACGACGGCCATCTGCGCCGGCTCGAGAAAGGCGGCCCGGCGAGTATGCTCCAAGATGGCGGGCAGATCGGAGGCGACAAACATCTCATCCTCGCCCTGGCCGATCACCACGCCGCCCGCATTGCCCACCCGGGCGGCGACGATCTTGTCCGGCTCGCGCAGCGAGAGCAAAACGATCCCGTGGGCCCCTTCCAGGTGACCGATGGCGTTGCGCGCCGCCTCCGCCAGGTCCATCCCCGCCGCCATATAGCGGTCCACGAGCTGAACGATGATCTCCGTGTCGGTATCGGACTGGAAGCCGACTCCCTCAGCGCTGAGCTCGTCTTTCAAGCTGTTGAAGTTTTCCACGATGCCGTTGTGCACCACGACGACCTCGCCCGAGGCGCCCACATGAGGATGAGCGTTGCGGGCGTTCGGTTCCCCGTGAGTCGCCCAGCGGGTATGACCGATGCCCACCGTTCCCTGAATGGGATCCGCCTGGATCAGTCGCCCCAAATTCTCCAACTTGCCCGCGTCGCGGCGGATTTCGATGTCCCCGTTCTGGATCACCGCTAACCCCGCCGAATCGTATCCCCTGTATTCGAGGCGTTTAAGTCCGTTGAAGATCATCGGCGTCGCCTCGCGCGCGCCGACATAACCCACGATGCCGCACATGGAATCCTCCAAGCTGCAAGTTTACTTCTCAGGATGCCACGCTACGCTGCTTTGTCCCCCGCGTCGCCGCGGGGGCTTTGTCACCGCAGTTCGTCATCAGGGGAATAGGAGACGGACGGTGGCTCGCCCGGAGGGCATCCGCTGATCTCTCGATTTTCCCGGCCCG
>CAZFCJ010000088.1:0-14821 GCA_964517315.1 uncultured Anaerolineaceae bacterium
GGACGGGTGAGGGCTCCCGATCCTGGGTCACGAACGACGGATAACGGATCGCGAGACTCCGTTCACCCAGCGATCGGTTATTGGACTCACCGCAGAGAGCGCAGAGAACGCAGAGATTTTTAAACAGATCCTTTGTGGGGGGTGCGAACAGGGCAGTCCTGTTGAGCAGGGACGGGTGAGGGCTCCCGATCCCGGGTCACGGATCACGGGTATCGCATCACGCGTGACGGATCCCGAGTCTCCAGTCAACCAGTTACCAGTTACTAGTTACCAGTTACTAGAAAGAAACAACACCAAGCCACGAAGACTCAAATCTACCCCTCCCGCCTACTCCGGTTCAGCCGGGGCCTGTTTCTGTGCCTGCTTGTGCTCCTCGATCAGCTCCCGGCGCAGGACTTTGCCGACCAGCGTCTTGGGCAGCTCTTCGCGGAATTCGAACTCCGTCGGGACCTTGTAGGCGGCCAGCGACTCACGGCAGAACGATTCCAACTCCTCCGCCGTCAGGGTCTCGCCCGCCTGAGGCACAACCCATGCCTTGACCGTCTCCCCCCGGTACGCGTCCGGCACCCCGCCGACGCCGACCTCGAGCACCTTGGGATGATCCGAGATGACCTCTTCGACCTCCCGCGGCCAGACCTGGAATCCGCTCGGTTTGATGACCTCCTTCTTCCGATCGACGATGTAGAAGTAGCCATCCTCATCCATCTTGGCGATATCGCCCGTGTATAGCCACCCATCGCGCAACGTGTTCTTCGTCTCCGTCGGCATGTCGAGATAGCCGTGCATGACGTTGGGCGATCGGATGATCAGCTCACCCACCTCGCCGGGTTCGAGCACAGTCACCTCGTCCTCGAGGGACACGATGCGGCAGTCGACATCAGGGAACGGCAATCCGATCGATCCGGTTCGATTCTCGCCGTAGATTGGATTGCAATGGGTGGCTGTGGGGGCCTCGGATAGCCCGTAGCCTTCGACCAGGTGTCCGCCGGTAACCTCGTCGAAGCGCTCCTTGGTTTCTCGCATCAGCGGCGCCGACCCCGAAATGCAGGCGTTTATCGAGCCGATGTCATACTTCCCCGCCGCCACATCGGGATGATTGTTGATCGCGTTGTACATGGCGGGGACACCGGGAAACACGGTGGGTTTGTGCTTGTCGATGTTGTCCAGCAGATCGTCCAGGTCGCGCGGGTTGGGAACCATCACCATCGAGGCGGCAGCTGAGATCGCGTAGGACATCCCTGCAACCATGCCGTACACGTGGAACAGTGGAATCGCCATGAGCAGGATCTCTTGACCGGTCTCTCCGGGAAGCCAGCTGCGGATCTGCAGCGTGTTGGCGACGAGATGGCGGTGGCGGGCGACTGCGGCCTTGGGCGTCCCGGTCGTCCCGCCGCTGTATTGGTACAGCGCGGTGTCATCCGGGCCGATCCCCAGATCCGGCAGGTCGGTGGGCTCATAGGAATCCAGCAGATCCTGCAGCCACAAATCACCATCCATGAGCTGGACCCGGTGCCCCTCGCGGCGCTCCTTGGTCAACGTAAACAGGAAGCGAAGCAGGCCCGGCAGGTACTCTTTTACATTGGTGACGATTACCCGCCGAAGATTCGTCTCCGGCTGGACCTCCTTGAGCGTCTCATAAAAGCTACTCATCACCAGCATGAGCTCCACACCGGAATCGAGGAGCTGATGTTTGATCTCGCGTTTTGTGTAGAGCGGATTGGTGGCCACGACCACCCCACCGGCCTTGAGAATGGCGTAGTAAGCGAGCACAAACTGGGGTATGTTGGGCATGAAAATGCCCACCGGCTGGCCCTTGGTGACGCCGAGGTCAACCAAGGCCGCGGCCAGCCGGTCGGTCAGGTCGTTCATCTCGCTGAAGCTGAGCTCGCTCCCCTTGAAGATCGTGCACGCCCGATCGGGATGGTCTTGAGCCGCCCTCTCAAGAAACTGGTAGAGGGGGATTTCGGGGTAATCCAGGTGTGGGGGAACACCTGGATCGTAGTGTTCGAACCACGGTCGATTTTCCATTGGAATATGCTCCTTGCCGCGGGCGTCGCCGACCCAGAAGGACCCTTGTGACGCTTCCGCGCTTACGCTCTCATTTTATACAACGCACGGGCTCCGCGTCCAAGTCGGTATGTTAGAATGCGGGCGCGAAATTCGTGGCTCCCCCGGCCACGACCCATAGGAGCGCGCGGAGAACAAGGGCTCCCAGGGCCCGATTTGCACCCCGAGGAGGTTGACGAACTTGACCAGCTACGACGTACCCGGGCCCAAGGCGCGCGCGCTGATCGCGCGCGACCGTGAGGTCGTGTCCCCTTCTTATCCCCGAGCGTACGGTTTTGTCATGGACCACGGCTCCGGCTGCGAGGTGTGGGATGTCGATGGAAACCGCTACCTCGACTTCGCGGCGGGCATCGCGGTCTGCAGCACCGGGCACAGTCACCCCAGAGTGGTCCAGGCGATTCAGGCCCAGGCGGAACGCTTTCTGCACATCTCCTCCGACTACTACCATCAGATATGGATCGAGCTTTCGGAAAGGCTCTCTCAACTGGCACCCTTCGCCGGTCCAGCCCGAATATTCCTGACCAACAGCGGCACCGAGGCCGTCGAAGCCGCGATCAAAGTGGCCCGCCATCACACCGGTAGACAGCAGTTCATCGGGTTCTACGGTGGTTTTCACGGGCGAACGCTGGGCTCCCTGGCCTTCACTGCCAGCAAGCCCATATACCGCCGGGGCTTCCTGCCCCTCGTGAGCGGCGTTTCCCACGCCCCCTTCCCCGACGAGTACCGGCCGATACTGCACCGCGACGGAGGGGATTACGGGGAGACCGTGGTGCGCTACATCGAAGACGTGATCCTGCAGAGCACGGTGCCGCCGGAGGAGTGCGCCGGAATCCTGGTTGAGCCCATCCAGGGCGAAGGAGGCTACGTCGTTCCCCCACCGGGGTTCTTCCCGGCATTGCGCCGTCTGTGCGACAAGCACGGAATGCTGCTGATCCTCGACGAAGTCCAGACCGGAGTCGGCCGAACCGGCAAGATGTGGGCCATTGAGCATTGGGAGGTGGAGCCGGACCTTGTCACCAGCGCCAAGGGCCTGGGTTCCGGAATACCGCTCGGCGCTCTGATCGCCCGGAAGGGCATCATGGATTGGTCCGAAGGCGCTCATGGAAACACGTACGGCGGTAACCCGATCGCCTGCGCCGCGGCGATGGAGACGCTGGAGCTGGTTGAGGACGGTCTGATGCAGAACGCGGCCGTTCAGGGCGAGTACTTGATGGACGCCCTGGCCGAGATCCAGACCCGTCATGCCTCGATCGGAGAGGTGCGCGGCAAAGGCCTGATGGTAGGGGTGGAGCTGGTGCAGGACAAGGACTCCCGAGCGCCGGCCGTCGGGATGCGGGACGCTCTCGAAGAGGCTGCCTTTCGGAGAGGGCTGCTGACCCTCGGTTGCGGCCGAAGCTCGATTCGCATCTCACCGCCCTTGATCATCAACCGCAGCCAAATTGATGAGGGGCTGCAGCTCTTCGAGGCGGCATTGGCCGAGGTGGAAGCGAAGCATCTGAGCTAATGCTGCCAGATTTTCGTCTTCGACAGCGGGACTACCTGCTTGAGACGACTCGGGCTCTTACCGAGGAACTCGACCTGAAGAAGGTCCTCAACCGGATCGTACGCATCGCAGCTGAGCTCCTGGCGGGGCGGTCGGCATTGATCGCCCTGCGCGAGGAAGGCGATTGGCGCATCGCCTCCTCTTACGGGATCCGGGCCGACTTCCTCAAGCGCGTCCAACGGCTCCTCGACGACGTCCCCGCCCAGCCGGAGGCCATGCGCTTCGAACTCCCCGAGGTCAACAGCAGGCTCCAGCGGATCACAGAGACCGCTACGATGGGTCTGCTCTCCAGCGTCGGCCTTCCCCTCGTCGTTCGCGAGGAGGTGATCGGCGTCATCTTCATCTTCCGCGCCTACCATGGCTCATTCTCGAAGCGTGACCGTGATGCCCTGCAGGCATTCGCCTCACAGGCCGCCATTGCCGTGCACAACGCACGGCTCTACACGGAGGTCTCCCAGCAGAAGCAGCACCTCGACGCGGTCGTCGAATCCGCGGCCGATGGAATTTTCATTCTGGATAAGAACCGCCGCTTCACCCGCTTCAACCGCGCCTGCTCCCGGATGACCGGCTATCCCAGCGATTCCGTGTTGGGCCGCTGGCACGACGAGGTGATCCAGTTCGCAACCAGAGAAGTCGGGACGAGTCTCGAAAAGGAAATGGAGCGCGGCTGGCCGTTCATCGAGCACTCGACTTTGTACATTGAGGGCGAGCTGCGCAACCAGGACGGCAGCACGCTGAGTGTGGGGATCAGCTACGCCCCGGTCATCTCGGAGGACGAGCAGCTGCTCAGCATCGTCGGCAACATACGCGACGTGACCCGCTTCAGGGAGGCGGAGGAGATCAAAGACACCTTCATCTCGGTCATCACCCACGAGCTGCGGACCCCGGTGGCGCTGATCAAGGGCTACGTGGGGACGCTGCGGCGGCGGGATGCGGAATGGGACCCCGAGGTGATCCGCGACAGCCTGGAAGTGATCGAGGAAGAGTCGGACCACCTGGCGGGCCTTATCGACGACATGCTGGACGCCTCCCGGCTGCAGGCGGGGGCGCTGGAGCTCAACTGGGGCGAAGTCGCGCTGGACGAGCTGGCACAGCGCCTCGTCGAGCGCTTCAGCACCCAGAGCGAAAGGCACGAGTTTGAATTGGACTTCAGCGAGGATTTTCCGGTCATCCAGGGTGATGAGTCACGGCTGAACCAAGTCCTCAGCAACCTCCTCTCCAACGCCGTCAAGTTTTCCGATCGTGGCACCACGGTAACGGTGCAGGGCCGAGCGCGCGAATCCGACGTCGTGATCTGCGTCCAAGATCGAGGCCCGGGCATCGCTCCACAGGACAGCTCACATATCTTTGAGCGCTTCTACCGCTCGCGGGAGACGGACGATAAGAAGCCCGGCACAGGTCTCGGTTTATACTTGGCCAAGGCCGTGGTCGACGCGCACGGCGGCCGTATCTGGGTAGACGAAGGTGTCAAGGAAGGAGCCCGTATCTGTTTATCACTGCCCCTCGCATCCTGATTTTCTCGAGGTGATCCCCTAGAGCATGCCAGCAACGAAAACACAAATTCAGTGCCCCAACTGTCAGAGCCCGATACAGGCCTCCATTGAGCAGCTTCTCGATGTCGGAGAAGACCCCTCCATCAAGGGACGGCTGCTGTCGGGCAGCTTAAATCGAATCCAGTGCCCCACCTGCGGCTACGAGGGTCAAATCGCCTCGCCGCTTATTTACCACGATCCGGAGAAAGAACTTCTGCTCACGTTCATGCCGCCGCAGATCGACATGAACAAAGATGAGCAGGAAAAAATGATCGGCAAGATGATCAACCAGATCGTCGACCGCCTGCCTCAAGAGGAACGCAAGGCATACCTGCTGCAACCCAAATCGGTGCTCACAATGCAAGGGTTGGCCGAGCAGGTGTTGGAAGCCGACGGCGTGTCCAAAGAGGAGATCGAAGAACAGCAGGCCAAACTGCGGCTGTTTGAACAGCTCATCCGCACCCCGGAGGACAGACTGGAGGAGTTCGTCCAGGACCACGATGAAGAGCTCGATGAAGCGTTCTTCCAGCTGGCCAGCCTGGCGCTGCAGTCCGTCGGTGACCAGCGGACGCTGGCAGCGGCCAGCCAGCGGTTGGATCAAGCCCTGCGGCTGAGCACAGTCGGCGAGCAGCTCGAGGCCCAGGAGACCGAGCTGAGACAAGCCGCCGAGGAACTGCGCGAGCTGGGTGACGGATTGACCCGCGAGAAGCTGCTGGATCTTGTGATTGAAGCAACCAGCGATGAGCGGATCGTAGCACTGGTCAACCTCGCCCGCCAAGCGATGGACTACGCGTTTTTCCAGGCGCTCAGCGACCGCATCGACCAGGCGCAGGGCGACGAGAGGGCCGAGTTGGAGCAGCTGCGCGAGCGACTGCTAGAGATCACACAGGAGATCGACGAGTACCAGCAAGCACGGGCCAACCAGGCCACAGGGCTCTTGCGCTCATTGCTCGAAGCCGAGGACCTGGACGCCGCGCTTCAGTCCGTCCTCCCCATGATCGACGAGCTCTTCTTGGGAACCCTGGAAGCGAACTTGGTGGCGGCCCGCGAGCAGGGAAACGAACAAGCCGCTCAGAAACTTGAGCGGATCCAGTCCAAGCTCACAGACCACATCCAACAATCGATGCCGCGGTCGCTCCAGTTGGCCCAGCAGGTTCTCGATGAACAGGACATCGAAAAGGCCAAACGCTTGCGACTCAGCGAACCCTTTGAACTGCGCCAGGTCGTCCTCAATGCGCTGCTGGGGGCCACGAGAAGGATGGAAGAGTCCGATCAACCGGAGCACGCTGAGCGGATCCGGGCGCTGCACCGCCACGCGGCCCGAATTTCTATGCGCCGGAAGATGAAAGAGACTGAGGAGTCTCAGGGATGAGGCGGGAGGCGAAACACAAAGGCGCGAAGGGTTGATTTCAATCTTTGTGGCTTGGTGGTGTTTATTTTGGAAACTGGTAACTGGTTGACTGGGGACTCGGGAACCGGGACCCGGAGACCCGGGTCCAAGCGGAGCGTCAGGCGCTGGGTAACGCGGAACGAGTAACGGGTAACGTGCGAGACAGGATCCGCAAACCGTGACCCGTGATGCGGGGGTAACCACAAAGACACTAAGAATACGAAGGATTGGTTTGAGTCTTCGTGACTTGGTGTTATTTCTTCTAGTAAGTAGTAACGGGTAACTTTCTCAGGCGAGGACGCCCGCCTCCTCCGCGGCCGCCTCGAAGGCATCAAGCGCGCGACGGATTTGCTCGGAAGTGTGGGAGGCGGTAACGGTAGAGCGCAGCCGCGCCAGCCCTTCGGGCACGGCCGGGGAAATGACCGGAAGCACGAAGATCCCCCTACGGTGTGATTCACGGGCCATTCGAAACGCGTTCTCGTCCGAGCGGCACAGCACCGGCACGATCGCCGTCTCGCTGTTCATCGTGTCCATGCCACGTCGCTGCAGCCCACGGATGAACTCCCTTGTGTTCTCCTGCAACCGCTCCACGCGCCAGGGCTCGTCTTCAATGACACAGAAGGCCTCCAGCGCCGCGGCGGCTTGAGCCGGGGGGAGCGCGGCGGAGAAGACGTAGGCCCTCGACTGATGCCGCAGGAAAGACACCAAATCCTCATCGCCGGCAATGTAGCCTCCAACGCTGGGTATAGCTTTGCTCAAGGTGCCCATCTTGACATCGACGGCATGATCCAGACCGAAATGCTCCTCGATGCCCGATCCATGGGGACCCAGCACTCCCACCGAATGCGCCTCGTCGATCATCAGCCACGCTTCATGACGCCGGCAGATCTCCGCCAGGCGGGGCAGGTCAATGATGTCCCCGTCCATACTGAAGACCGCGTCGGCCACGACGAGCTTGGCCGCGTCGGATGGCACCTCCGACAGCCGCTCCTCCAGATCCCCCATATCGTTGTGCCGAAAACGTTCGAAGTTGGCTCCGGACAGCAGACAGCCATCGACGATGCTGGCGTGATTCAGCTTGTCGCTGAACACGTAGTCGTGCCGGCCCACCAGCGACGAGATCGTCGTCAGGTTGGTCACATAGCCGGACGAGTAGGTGATCGCTGCTTGGGTCGAGTTGAAGGCGGCGATCTTTTCCTCCAGCTCATGATGGAGATCCAGACTCCCGGCCAGCGAGCGAACCCCGTGAGTGCCGGTACCGTAGCGGTCGACGGCGTCCTTCGCGGCTTTGCCGATTCGAGGATGACCCAGCAGACCCAGGTAGCTGTACGAGGCGAACATCAGCATCTCCTCGCCGTCAACCCGCACCCTCGATCCCCCGGCCAACTCATTGATCGGGATGTTGTAGAGGTAGAGGTCGTCGCGTTGGACGGCCTCGACGCGCTCGCACATCGTTTGGATGCGTCTGGTGATGCTGTCCTGGTCTCGCGCGATCGCCATGACGGGACCACTCCTGTTGCGACCAAATCTTCTCAGGTTGGCGTTCAGTCTAGTCTCGGGCTCGGGACGTGTCAATCGGCGGCGGGCCGCTCCACGCCGCGCTCCACCAGCTCTAAGAACCCGGCTTCGTCCAGGGTGGGCACGCCGAGTTCGAGGGCATGATCCAGTTTCGATCCCGGGTTCTCGCCGACGATCAGGTAGTCGGTCTTGCCGCTTACGCTGCCCGTCACCCGTCCGCCCAGGCTGTCGATACGCTCCTTCACCTCCTGCCGGGTAAGGCCTGAAAGACTGCCTGTCACCACGAACTTAAGTTCCGCCAGCGCCTGGGGACGGTCGTCCGCCCCTACCTCAGCGGACGGCCATAATTCGGCAGATTTCAGTTTCTTGAGGAGCTTTTCGTTGCCGGATCGTCGGAACCAGTCGACCACGGCCTGCGCCAAATTGGGGCCCACCCCATCGAGCCGCTCCAGATCCTCCAGCGAGGCCTGGCTCAACTGATCCAAATCGCCGAATGAACGCGCCAGCTGGCCGGCCACGACTCCGCCCACGCCCCGGATTCCCAGGCCGGCCAGCAGCCGCTCCAGCGAACGCTCGCGCGAGGCATCGATCCCCGCCAGCAGGTTATCGGCCTTCTTCTCGGCGAACCCTTCGAGCTCCAGCAGATCTTCTCGCCGCAGGCGGTAGAGGTCGGCAACATCAGCCACCAGCCCCTGCTCCACGAGCAGGTGGGCGACCTTGATCCCCAGGCCCTCGATGTCCATCGACCCCCTTGAGGCGAAGTGCTCCAGGTTGCGCACCAGCTGGGCCGGACAGGCCGCGTTCACGCAGTAGACCGCCACCTCCTCGGGAAGACTCTCCAGCGGTTCTCCACACGAGGGGCAGTTCTCGGGCGGCGTGAATCTCCGTTCATCCCCGTCTCTTGCTCCCGGCAGCGGCCCGATCACATAGGGAATGACCTCACCCGCCCGCTTGATCATGACCCGGTCCCCAATGCGGATATCCTTCTCTTCGATGAAATCAAAATTGTGCAGCGTCGCCTGGCGAACGGTCACGCCTCCCACCTCAACCGGCTCCAAGACGGCGTAGGGCGTGATAACGCCCGTTCTGCCGACGTTGACCCGAATATCCTGGAGCTGCGTCGAGACCTCCTCGGCCGGGAATTTGTAGGCGGTCGCCCCTCGCGGGTCCTTTCCCACAACTCCCAGCGAATCGGCCAGTGCGACGTCGTTGATTTTGATCACAGCCCCATCGGCCTCGTAGGGCAAATCGTGCCTGCGCCGCTCCAGATCCTGAGCGGCCTCCAGCACAGCGTCCAGATCCGAGCAATGGACCGCCTCAGCGGGGACCGGGAAACCGAGCCGCCTGAGGTACTTTAACCGCCCCCACTGCGTGTCCGGGATCTCGCCTGAGCCATCGACAATCGCATAGACCAGCAGACGGATCGGTCTCTCTGCGGTCAATGAAGGGTCGAGCTGACGCAGTGAACCCGAGACGGTATTACGGGGATTGACGTAGGTCCTCTCACCGGCGGAGGCCAACGCCCGGTTCATCGTCTCAAAGTCTTCCCGGTAGATAATCGCCTCTCCGCGCACGACCAAGCGGGCCGGAGCCCCAACGCTCGATCCCTCGCCTGCGGGGATGCGCAGCGGAAGGCTGCGTACGGTCCGCAGATTGCGGGTGATGTCTTCCCCGGTCTCGCCGTCGCCGCGCGTGGCGCCCAACTCGAAGACCCCGTCGACGTAGTGGAGGACCACAGTCAGCCCGTCCAGCTTCGGCTCCACTGTGAAGTCAGCCGCGGCCACCCGCGGGTCCAATTTCTTGATCCGGTCAAGCCAAGCCCTGACGGCCTCCGGGCCGAACGCATTGCTGAGGCTGAGAATGGGGACGGGGTGCTCTACCCGTGTAAATCCTTCGGCCGGCTCCCCGCCGACTCGCTGGGTCGGTGAATCGACCCTGACAAGCGCGGGATACGCTGCTTCAATCTCCCGCAGTTCCTGGAGCAGTCGATCGTACTCCGCGTCGCTGATCGTCGGCGAATTCAGTACGTGATAGCGGTAGTTATGATCGTGGAGTTCGGCCCGCAGCTCTTCTGCGCGCGCCTCCGCCTCCTTCTCTGTAAGATCCATGGTCACCTCAGTGCAATGCCGTCACGCAAGTGAGCACCCGGGATAGGCGCTCAGCTCAACTGGGACCCGCCGGGGATGGGGCGGCGCCAGTTTCTCGCCTGCCAGACCATCCGCAGGAAGCGGACCGAGTCCCGGACGGGGTGAAAGTAGCTGCGCGTCTGCGTATTGTAGATCGTACTGATGTCAACCCAGGCAATATCGAGATCGTTCTTCAGCGCTGCGCCGATCACCTCGACCTCGAATTCGAAACCCACGCTGTTGAAATCTAAGACCTCCAGCAGACTTCGATGGTACAGGCGGAATCCACTCTGATTGTCGTGAATGGGCTCTCCGACTGCCAAACTGAGCAACCAGGAGCCGAACGGATTCGTGTAGCCGCGTGGGAACGGCATCCTGCCGAAATCTCGGCGCCCAATGACCAGCTCGGCGCCCGTCGCCCGGTGCACGACGACCAGTTTGGGAATCTCCTGCGGGTTGTGCTGCCCGTCGGCGTCGAGCGTCACGACCGCCCGAACGCCCTGATCCAGCGCCCACGCAAACCCGGTCCGCAGGGCCGCGCCCTTACCTTGATTGACGTCGTGCCGCAGAACGAAGGCGCCCTCCTGCTCAGCGAGCTCCGCGGTCCTGTCCACGGAGCCGTCATCGATCAACACGACGGGCAAGCTCTTCGCCGCCTGACGCACCACGCCCTGAACCATGCGCCCTTCATTCCAGGCGGGGATCATGGCGATCGTCTTGTCCCGATAGGAGGGCAGACGGCTCATTTTCCTCTCTCAGCGGTTGTGGGTCCACGTGAATGGAGGCCATTCTACCATCGGCATGGGGCGTCCTCCTCCGAACTTCGATTCCGACTTTCGCGCCGATGTGGAGCGTGCAATCCGGGGGTCACTCCGGGATACCTTCCCGCGCATCGCGTGTGTCCGTGCCGGGCTGGCCGGGCTTGGAGCGGTGATCGCGAGGCTCTGGCTGGAGCCCGATTCGGCCGCGATGAGCGCCCGGGAAAAATCGAACGCGCCGGCCGAGGATCGACCGGCGCAAAGCCAATACTGGGTACGGGTGCGGTTGATCAGGCCACGTTAATCCGAAGCCGCCCCCGCGACCTCGGCCTCAGCCCGACCGTCCTCCGGGGATTTGTCCTCTTCCTTCTCCCGCGGCTCGAGCCCGAGCATTTCCGTAACCT
This sequence comes from uncultured Anaerolineaceae bacterium, assembly GCA_964517315.1. Taxonomy (GTDB): domain Bacteria; phylum Chloroflexota; class Anaerolineae; order Anaerolineales; family E44-bin32; genus DASWJQ01. The sequence goes on from CAZFCJ010000088.1 coordinate 11,339, forward strand.
CGGTGCCGCGCAGCTCCTCGCGCTCGAGGAGGGCGTCGACCACTTTTTCCATCCCCTCGCGGTTTTCCTGAAGGACATCCTTCGCTTGCGTATAGGCCTCGTCCAGGATATTCTTCACTTCCTCATCCACCTCCCGCGCCGTGGTCTCGCTGTATTCACGGCGTTGGGAGATTTCCTCGCCGAGGAACACCTGCTCCCTGCCTGATCCCAGTGCGACGTTGCCCAGAGTGGTGCTCATGCCCCAATCCAGCACCATCTTGCGGGCCAGTCGAGTTGCTTCCTTCAGGTCGTTCTCTGCCCCGCTCGTCCGACTATTGTAAATCAAGTCCTCGGCGGCGCGTCCACCCATCATCACAGCCAGCCGATCACGCATGTACTCCTGTGGATAAATGTATCGTTCGCGTTCCGGAAGCTGCTGGGTGACGCCCATCGCCCGGCCGCGGGGCACGATCGTCACCTTGTGCACGGGATCGGTGTTGGGCAGGGCAGCGGCCACAATGGCGTGTCCGGCCTCGTGGTAGGCGATCATCCGCGACTCTTCTTTCGTCAGCGCCAGGTTGGTTCGTTCGAGACCCATCAGCACTTTGTCGCGCGCGTCGTCGATCTCCTCCGCGGTAATGGCGTCCCTGCCGTTGCGGGCCGCCAACAGCGCGCCCTCGTTGAGCAAGTTTTCCAGATCCGCACCGCTGAAGCCGGGGGTTCCTTTGGCGACCCGTTCAAGGTCGACGTCGTCGGCAAGCGGCTTGTTGCGGCTGTGAATCTGCAGAATCTCCTCCCGGTCCTTCATCGTCGGCAGGTCCACGGTGATGCGGCGGTCAAATCGGCCGGGCCGCAACAGGGCGGGGTCCAGGATGTCGGGCCGGTTGGTCGCCGCCATGACGATGACGGAGATGTTGGGTTCAAACCCGTCAAGTTCGGAGAGCAGCTGATTCAGAGTCTGCTCTCGCTCGTCGTGGCCGCCGCCCAAGCCGGCTCCGCGGCGCCGCCCGATCGAATCCAGCTCGTCGATAAAGATGATGCTCGGGGAAACCTTCTTGGCCTCTTTGAACAGATCCCGAACCCGCGAGGCGCCGACCCCGACGAACATCTCCATGAAATCCGAGCCGGTGATGCTGAAGAATGGCACTTCGGCCTCGCCGGCCACCGCCCTGGCCAAAAGCGTCTTGCCCGTGCCTGGCGGCCCGACCAACAGGACGCCCTTGGGGATCGTTCCACCGAGACGGTGGAACTTGTCGGGATCTTTCAGGAACTCGATAATCTCGCGCAGCTCGGTTTTCGCGCCTTGCGCTCCCGCCACGTCGTCGAACGTCGTGCGTTCCTTGCGGCGGTCATACAGTCGGGCACGGCTCTGACCCATGGAGAAAATGCCCTGCCCTTGGGACTGCATGCGCCGGAAGTAATAGTAGAAAAACACACCCAGGATAATGAACGGAAGCAGGTTGAGCAGCAGAGGCCAGATGGAGATGTCGCTCTGCGGCTCGGTCTCCACGGCCACGTTGTGCTCTTCCAACAGTTCCAGAAGCTGTTCGTCCCCGAACGACGGCAGATAGGTCAGGAACTCGCTGGCTTCGGTCAGCTCTCCGGCCTGATTGCGGAGCTCGACGGAGGATTCGAGCTCGCCCCGGATTTCTTCGCCCTGCACCACAACCGAAGTGACGTTACCCTGGCGGACCTGCTGACGGAACACACTGTAGCTGATGCGTGTTCCCTCATCGCTCAGCCCGCCAAACTGCTGCCACAGCCATGCACTCATGGCCACGAGCAGGATCAGCCAGATAATTCGGGGCCCGAGCCGGCGGCCCAAAGAGGGACCGTTGCTCTGTTCCTGTTCTTCGGGCCCGTCCTCTTCAGGACCGCGCTGGTCCCAATTCACCGATGCGTCCTCCTAACTGTTGCTTCTCACGCCTGCGAGCGAGGCGTGTGTCATTCAACGTCATTCTTTCTTAGGATAACACAGGGGGGTCCCTCAACAGGCGGGGAAATCCTCGTGAACCGACCGATCGCAAGGCGCTCGGCTGCGCAGCAAACAGCACCTGAAATCAATCTTTCAGGGTATCCTCGTCAATCCCAATTTTCTTGTAGATCTTGCGCCGGACCTGCGTCTCATACACCTGCCACTTCATCTCTTTGAACTCATCACCCGCGTCTCCCGCCAAGAACTCGATCGGGATTTCAAAAGCGCCCGCAGAGCGCTTTCCGCCCCCGAAGTATCGGCCATCATCGGATTGTCCGAATACTTCTTTGATGAACGCGTCGGGATCCAGCGTGAGCTTGGACGTGCGTATTGACCCCACCATCACTTCGTCCTCCTCGCCTTCCCGCACAATGCCAAACACAATTGCGGTGTGAACGTTCTCCTCGGACATCAAGAAATCGGCCGCCTGAGGGATCGCATCACGATCCTCCGCACGCAGGTAGCCCACGCCCACGATCGAGTAGCTTTCGACGAGGGTTCGATTTTCGAGCGCCCGCTGAATGATCTCCATCGTCTGCCGCGAGCGCGCCTGGGACATGATCTGCCCCAGCAGGCCGATATCTCGGTAATCGCTTAGAAACGCCGCGGCCTCAAAATCCTCCACCTTAGCCCGGGTGAACCGGTTGGTATCGGTCAGGATACCATGCATCAAAGCGGTAGCCACCTTGACGTGCTCTTCGTCATCTTCGAGGAGTTGGACCAGTCCGCTGCGTATATAGTCAACATAAATGGTGGCAGTGGCCCCCACCTCCCGTACGTCTGAGAATTCAGGCGCCAACAGCTCTTGAGGCTCATGATGATCGATCACAGCCAGGATCGGTATGCCCGCCTGCTCCAAAGCCGAGACGACCTGCTGGGCGCTGGTTCCCTGGTTGTCAACAAAAACCGCCCCTTTATACATACTCAGGTCCGTACCCGGCTCGTGGCGGGTGAGCTCCACGTCCAACAGGCTTACCAGAGCCAGGTTTTCTTGGTGGCTCACTCGTCCACCGTGCAGGATCTCGGTCTCAATGTCGTGCTGATTCCCCAGGAGACGATGGGCGAGGGCCGACGAAATGGCATCGGGGTCAGGGTACTCCTGTAAGACGATCACGTGCCGCTCACCCGCATGCCGGTGCAGGAGGTCGGCCAAGGCCTGCGCCTTGGTGTTCTTCTCGGCTTCTTGGACCGCCGCGCTGCCGTCATCTGCCATGTCCGTGATCTCCTCGGTCCGCTCATTCAAGCGTAGTCTCCCTCCTATTCTACTCATCCACCCTCATTTCCTCCTATACCGAATGAACCAAAGGTCTGATTGCGCCCCACGGCTGGCTCGCTAGAATAGAAACGAGATCGGGGAGAAAACGGCTTGAGAGCTTGTCCATACTGCGGTAAAGACATTCAAGACGAAGCGATCGTGTGCCGCTACTGCGGGTTGGACGTGGATCCGCCCGAGTGGCTCAAGGGCAAAACCCGGTGCCACTTCTGCGCTGAATGGATCGGCCCTGGCCAGGACCTCTGTCCGTACTGCA
>CAZFCJ010000089.1:0-14033 GCA_964517315.1 uncultured Anaerolineaceae bacterium
GGATCGGCCGCCGACGCCGACCCCCAGCGACACGCCGACCATCACGCCGACTCCTTCAATCACGCCGACTCCTTCGGACACGCCGATCCCGTCCGATACCCCCATTCCCTCCGACACCCCAACGCCGTCGGATACTCCGGATGCGACGGACACTCAGGAAGCCACGGACACACCTGAAGCCACTGATACCCCACCGGTCTTAGTGGACTAAAGGGAGCGTCCTTCTCGACCGCTAAGGGGTTCGTGTGACCGCCATGCGGAATCCTCGGATGGCGGTCTTGCTTTCTGCCCCGAATCCGTTCTCCCCGGTTGACGTTCAGGTTGTAAGCGCCTTGTAAGGCCCATCGGCGGCGATCCCAGCAATAATGGACTCAGATTATTGGGATGTCGTGTGGCAGCCCTTGATTCGTAGGGGGTCGTTCTTTTGAATAATCCATCGCTCGGGAATCGAAAATCCGGAGCGCGATCTCGTGGGCAGACCCTGGTCGAGTTCATGCTGGTCCTGCCCCTGATCCTGCTCATGATGCTCGCCATCATCGAGATCGCCCGGGTGATGCACGCCTGGCTGGCCGTGGTCAACGGCGCCCGCTTCGGGGTGCGCTACGCGGTGACCAACACCTACGAGGAGAGCAACTGCCCGGTCGGCGGCTGCACGACTGATGCGGAAAAACAGGCGGCTCGGCTTGAGTCGATTCGCGAGGCGGCGATCGCCGGTTCGGTGAGCATTCTGCGCGATCTTGGCGAAACCGATTGGGCGGAGCCCGGCTATTTCGAGGTTACCGTGTGCTCGGAGAGCGCAAGCGGCTACACCGCCTCCGACACCAACAATTGGACGTCCGACTGGACGGCCTCGTGCTCCCCATCCGACCACCCCGGGGACCAAGGCGATCTGGTTTGGGTGACGGTGGATTTCAACCACCCGCTGATCGCCCCGTGGCTGAGCGCGGATTGGCCCATGCTGCATCTGACCTCCCGCCGCGATGCGGTGGTGGAGAGCTTCCGCACCGTGCGGTTTGTCGGCGCCGGTCCGTTCACCCCGGCTCCGACCCTCACGCCCTCCGACACTCCGATGGCGAGTGACACGCCTCTCGCGACCGAGACCGCCACCGCGACTGCCACGCCCTGTCAGGTGGTCCCCATTGTGACCATCATCGATCCGGCCGACGGATCCACGTACAACGGCGGCGACAGCCTCGTTGTGGAAGCTGAGGCCTACGATCCGGACAACGTGGATCCGGACAGCTGCACCGGCGTGGGCACGAACGGCGAGGGCATCCAGAACGTCCGCTTTGAGGTCCACTGGTGGGACGGCAGCGGCTGGGTTTGGATGGACAGCCAGAACGAAAGCATTGCCGGCTATTGTGGTTTCGGCGGAAACTCTCCCTGTAACTCGATCACGATCGGCGACGACACCTGGCCCAGCGGCAACACGGTGATGAGCGGCCTGCACCGCATTCGAGCCCGCGCCCGAGATGACGAGGGCGATTGGAGCGTGTGGGAAGAGGTGCAGATCACGATCGACGCGCCGCCCACGCCCACCCCCACCTGTTCCGGCGTTCAATTCGGCGATTTCAGTTTCAACACTTCGGCCCGAATTGAACAGGAGATCGAGAACACGACCTATCCGGGCCTGGAGGTGACCGGCGTCACCGTGATCTGGGATACCTTGGAGGAGGGCAGCGACCTCAACAGCTGGAATTTCCATGTGGACTGGATGGATTGGGACGACACCCGCATCAACAACGGTGACGATTACACCTCGTCCACCAGCGCCAACAGCAACATGCCGATGAGCGCCGACATCGGAACCCATGAGATCGACGTGGATTGGGACGGCGAGTACGGCGGCCGCCTTAAGAACCCACCCACGGAACTCGAGCCGCGGCATTTCGGTTTCTCTGTCACGTTCAGTGATCCCGATTGCAACCTTTACAGGAGCCCGGACCCCAAGGTGTGGCCGACCCCGACGATCACTCCTACCCCCGAGCCGACCGAGGTCCCCAGCTGTGACAATATTTACATCACCGACATGTGGTTCAAGAGCGACGACTCGGTCCGGGTCAAGGTTCGCAACGACAACGAGGCCCCCGGCTACCTGGTCTCTTCCAAGCTGAGCTGGCCCGATGGCGACCTGGCGCCGGCGTACGTGGATTACTTCCGCTTCAACGGCGATCGCTACTACGGCGGCAACGACTCCAGCTCGCCGACCGGGCCGATCAGCAGCAGCGTGTCCCTCGCGGCCGGAGACACCGGGCGCTGGGAGGTGGATTTCGACGATGAACCCGACCAGGGCATCTGGGGCACCTTCTCGGTGGACCTCACTTTCGACTTCGACGGCGGACTCTCGTGCAGCATGAGCGACAGCGTACACAAGTCCGAGCCGCCGCCGCCGACCGACACGCCGGTGCCTTCGGACACGCCGACTCCGTCAAACACGCCAGATGACCCGGACACCCCGACCCCGACGCCCACGGATGACGCCACTCCGCCCACGCTAGACGACTGATCCGCCGCTCCGGTCCGAACTTACCCGTGTCCTCAGGCTCCAAGGGAATCTTGCCGGCAGACGCGTACCCCTCTACAATCCGGCTGTGAGCATGAGGGCTCTTTCCACGTTCGAGATCTCGAAGGACAGACAGAAGGGCCTGGCCGGCCTGCTCGGCGGTTTGGCCCTGCTGTTGCTGCTGGGGACGCCGGGCAATTCATCGTTGCAGGGCAGCTCCCTGAGCTTTGTAGCCTTTCTGGCGCGGCTCAACGCCGCCGTCATCGCCTATACCGTCTCTCTGGATCGGGAGGCCCGGGCCAAATTTGCATGGCGCTTGCTGACGGTTGCTTTGGGACTCTGGTGCTTGGCCGATTTCGTAGCGGTATTCGGTTGGATGCGGTCCGGCCCGCCTCCGCTCCAGCCGCAGTTCAAGGACCTGCCGCTGGTATCAGGCTACGTCGCGTTCCTCACCGGCGTGTCCTATTTTCCGGCTTCGCGGATGGAGCGCTTCGGCAACGTGCGCAACGTCCTGGAAGTCGCGCTGGTCGTCCTCGCCGCGACCGGTGTGGCCTGGTTCAGCATCATACGGCCGGTGGTCCGGGTGGGGCTTCCCGGGATGATCCCAACAGCCTGGGCCGTCGTCTATCTGGTCCTGGACATCGCCGCGCTGGCTCTAACCCTGCGTATGGCCATCGTCGCCAGCCATGGGGACGAAAGCCGTCTTTTCTTGGCTTTGAGTGCCGGGGCGCTCCTGATTTCAGCCGGGGATGGCCTGGATTTCTATCGGGTGCTGATCGGCGAGGGTTCGACGTCGGGGCTCAGCGCGGCCACGTCCGCGTGGGGGGCCGGGGTCATGGCGCTGGGGATGCTGGCGGCTCACGAGCGATCAGATCGGCCCGTATATCGCCAAGGAGAGCGGAATGATTGGCTCTCGCGGGCGGCCATTCTGGTTCCGGTGGTGGGCGTGTATCTGGTCCTCGGGCTTACGGTGGTCGATTTTTGGCTGATGTCTGAGGTGGATTGGGTTGGCGTTGCGCTGACCCTCAGCCTGGCCTTGCTCCTTGTCGCGAGACAAGGTGTGATCACCGGCCAATCGGAGATGCGGCAGTACGCCACGCTCGTGGAAGGCGCGGCGGATCTGGCCTTTGTATGCGACTTACAGGGTCGACTGCTGCTGAGCAACCCGGCGCTCGAGAAGTCGGTGGGAATGGAGCCTCCAACGGGGCGCCACGTCGAACTGGGCGACATTCTGGTCCAGCCCAAGGACACAGATCAGTTGTTGAGACGGGCCTTGGCCGAAGGCTGGAGCGGGGAGGCGCAATTCCGCGCTGGGGCGGAGGGCGCGTTCCCGGTTGCGCTGTCGCTGCGCCCGGTGATGGACGAGCGCCGCGGCGAACGGGTGCTCACAGGCACAGCACATGACCTGACCGAGCGCAAGGCCCGTGAGCGAGAGCTCCGTGCGGCATTGGAGCAGGTGGCCGCGGCGCGTGAAGAGTTGGAGGTTCTCAACAGGTCGCTGGAGGCCAAAGTACAGAGCCGGACGCAACAGCTGGCCGAGACGGTGGAGCGCCTCGAGCGGCTCAACCAGGAGCTGAAAGAACTCGACCGCATGAAGTCGGAGTTCGTCACGCTAGTGTCCCATGAGCTGCGCGCTCCCCTGACGAACATCCGCAGCGGAGTGGAGCTGTTGCTCAACCGGTCGGACAACCTCCCGGGCGAGGTGGAGGAAACGTTGAGTTTGGTATCGGAGGAGACGGAGAGGCTGGTCGAGTTTGTGGAGATGATCCTTGATCTCTCGGCGCTGGACGCGGGACGATTTCCAATCGAGGCCGAACCCTTGGATATCAACGACCTGGCCAGGACGGTCGCCTCCCGCTTTCGGGGTCAGCCAGGCGGCGACCGCATCATGATCGATGCGGACCAGGATCTTCCGTTGGTGATGGTGGACGAGCGTTCGACGATGAGCGTATTGTTTCACCTGCTCGATAACGCGGTCAAGCACACCCGAAAGGGGTCCATCCGCATCCAGGCCCGGGTAGACGGAGACTCGGTTCGTGTAGCCGTCAGCGACGAAGGTCCCGGTATCCCCGAGGACCAGCAAGAAGCGGTGTTCGCCAGCTTCCACCGTCTGGATCCCAGCGATGCCCGTGAGGTGTACGGCCGGGGCCTCGGCCTTTACCTGAGCCGTCGGCTGCTTGAGGCGATGGGTGGAAGCATTGAGGCCGGTGACTCCGAGTTGGGCGGGGCCGAATTCGCATTTTGGCTGCCGCGCGCTTAGAGGGGGCCTCCAGTAAGATGAGGGCAGCGTGGCCCCCTTAAGTTAAAATCCATCTGCCGGAGCGCGATCACGCGGCGACCGTCCGGAGCCGCTCTGGGGTTGGACGTTGGAGCGGATCAAAGGAGAATATAGGCGAGCCCCTTGTCTTCAAAAATCCTGATCGTGGATGACGATAAGACCCTCCTCCGGTTCGTCGGGGAATATCTCCAGGAGGAGGGTTACGACGTGGCGACCGCGGCCCGCGGACAGGAGGCGCTGCGGGTGTTTTTCGAAATGCGCCCGCACCTGGTCTTCCTGGACGTCATGATGCCGGGGATGGACGGCTGGGAGGTCTGCGCCCGTATCCGCGAGCTCTCGGATGCGCCGATTGTGATGCTCACGGCCAAGTCCGAGGAGGGCGACAAACTGCGCGGGTTCCGCTTGGGCGTGGACGACTACATCACCAAGCCTTTCAGCCTGGCGGAGTTGGGCGCCCGTGCACGCGCGATCCTCGCCCGGACCGGTGACGAGCGCACAGATGAGGAAAAAGTTCACGTCCTTGGCGATCTTGAAGTGGATCTGGCACGCCATGAAGCGAGGCTTGGAGGGAGTATCCTCGATTTGACCCCGACAGAGTTCAGGCTTCTGAAGAGCTTGGCCAGTCGTTCCGGGGAGGCCGTGCCTCACGAGGACTTGATCACCGATGTATGGGGCGAGAACCGCAAGACGTCCAACAGCGCCCTCCGGCGCTATATCTGGTTTCTCAGGCAGAAGATCGAGGCCGACCCGGAGAACCCCGGGCGCTTGCTGACCGTGCGCGGTTATGGTTACCGGCTCGAACCCGGCGAGGCGTAAATTTCGATCGAGGTCCGTCGGTGCGTGAGATTGCCACGGAGGGCGCGACCCTGAGCGCGAGTGTAGGCCGACTGCAAGGTATCATGCCCAGGATATGCAAGTAAGATGAATGCGAACTGGATCCATTCGCAGGGAATTCAACTGTGAGCCGTGGGCAAAACCCAACAATGGCTGATGAAGGGCTGATAAAGGAAATCAGTCAGGACGGCGAGGCGCGCCTCGGAAACGTGCTCATCGCCGACGACGATCCTGACTTTCGCCGTCTGCTCGCCCATCGGGCTGAACGCATGGGCCTGGACATCGTTACGGCAGGGGACGGTAACGCGGCGCTGTCCGCCCTCGAATCCCATGAATTTGACGTCCTGATCCTCGACCTCTACATGCCGGGGCATACCGGGATTGAAGTATTCCAGGAGGCCCTGCGCATGGATCCCGACACCCAGGCGTTAATGCTAACTGGAAACGCCACCGTGGAAACGGCCGTTGAAGCGCTGCGTGCCGGTGCCTACGACTACCTGGTGAAGCCGCTTGAATCGCTCGCGGTGTTCGAACTCTCACTCACGCGTGCACTCGAGCATCGCCACTTGCTGCGTGAAAATGATCGCTTATTTAAGGAAGTGGAGCGGTTGGCGATGACCGATCCGCTGACCGGCCTCTATAATCGTCACAAGCTCAACGAGGCGCTGGGGGTAGAGGTCGAACGCGGGCTGCGCTACGAGCGACCCCTGTCGCTGATCATGATCGATTTGGATGATTTGAAGGGCATCAATGATAAGTACGGGCATCCAAAGGGGGATGAAGTGCTCGTCAAGGTGGCCAAGGGCATTAAGAGTGAAATCCGCCGCGTTGACATCGCGACTCGTTATGGAGGAGATGAGTTTCTCATTCTGCTCCCCGAGGCCGATCGCGAAGAAGCACGGAAAGTGGCCCGCCGGATTTCCTCCACGATTCAGTCCATCGCGACTGAGGAAGACTGCCAAGTGTCCGCCAGCATCGGTATCGCGCAACTTCACCAGGGAACGAAAACCCCCCAGGGATTCCTGCACGCAGTCGATCAGGCCCTCTACGAAGCAAAGCGTGCTGGTGGGGGTTGTATTCGAATTGCATCGAGCGCGAACGGCGGCTGAAGCACACGCGTTTGCCACAAGCTGCTAGACTGGTCGCTTGGGGGCGATTTTGCGCGTTTAATGGGCGAGTAAGGAATAGAGAACTTTGGGTCCACCGATCGAAACGGGTGATCCAGCGGCCGACCCATCCGAAGGGAACGGTCAGAAGACCAAACCTCCGACCTCGGCGCCCGCCGGGTCGATGACCGCTCCCTCTAAAGCCGGTGACACGGGACAAGTAAACCGGGCCCTCAACGCGTTTTCCAGTCTCCGCTCCAAATTAGTTCTGCCGTACGTCCTGCTGACGCTCCTGTTGGCTTTCGGTGGAATCCTCATCGTGACGCGACTCGTCACCTCCAGCGTTCGTGAACGGTTCCTCAATCAGCTCTACGAAGCCGGAAGGGTCGCCGCGGATGGAGTTGTGAGGCGGGAGCAGCAGCATCTGAGCGCGCTGCGGCTCATGGCGTTCACCGTTGGTGTGCCCGAGGCCATCGAACAGCGCGACGGCGATATGCTTGCCGATTTGCTCTGGCCGCTGGCGCTCAATGAGGGCCTAGAGGCGGTCGTGATGTTGGACGAGAACGGGCTCGAGTTGGTGGGCCTGATCCGAGACTCGGAGGGCCAGGAATACGTCCGCACCTCGGGTTCTGATTTCTCTCAGTATGACTTCGTCCAGAATGTAATGCAGCGCCGCTCCGACGATGCGGGAGACAAGTTCGTCGGATTAGTCGACACATCCTTTGGGCGCTATCTATTCACTTCAGGCCCTGTCGTGGATTCGCAGGGAGATCTGGTGGGTGTGCTCCTGGCCGGCGAGCAGCTTGGGTCACTCGCCCGTGACCTTAAGGTTCAGTCATTGGCCGACATCGTCATCATGACGCCCGACGGCCGCGTCTCCGCCAGCACGCTGCCCGAGCCGGAAGCTGGCTTTGCGACGAGTGATTTGCTGCTGGAGGAACCGGGACCGTCCTCGGTGACCTTGCGTGAATTCGAACTCTACGGCCGACCTTATCAGGCAGCTTATGCGCCGTGGGTGGTGCGCGAGCAGGTGCTGGGAACCATGGCGGTCGTGCTTCCCTCCAACTTCGTCGTCTCCGCGGAAGCGACCACCCGCAATCTGTTCAGCCTGATTTTCGCCCTAGGAACGGTCGCGGTGATCATGATCGGCTTTCTGCTGGCGCGCAACATTGCCAATCCAATCCTGCAGCTGCGCTCGATGGCGCAGGCCGTGGCGGGCGGTGACCTTGATCAGGTCTCAGGGTTGAGGCGCCAGGATGAGATCGGGGAGCTGGCCGACGCGTTCGATGTCATGACGACCAGGCTCTCTCAGCGGACCAAGGAGGCTCAGCGGCTTTACGAAGAGGCGGTTGAACGAAACCGTCAATTGGCCGAGATGTACGACCGGCTGCAGACTGCCCAACAGCAGCTGATCCAGTCGGAAAAGTTGGCGGCCGTCGGCCAGCTGGCCGCCGGGATCGTTCATGACGTCAAAAATCCCCTGGGTGTAATTAAGGGCATGGCGGAGGAGCTGTCGGCGGATAAGGAGGAGGATACGGAGCTGGGGCAAGGCCTGAGGATCATTCGTGATAACGCCTCCCGGGCGAACGTCATCGTCACCGATCTATTGAAATTCGCCCGCCAGTCCACTCCCTCCATGGAAAAGCGAGATCTGCGTGCCACGGTCAGAGGCTGCCTCCGGCTCACCAACTATATGATCCGCAAGGGCCAGGTTGAGGTCCAACTGTCGCTGCCGGATCATCCGCTGTGGGTGACATACGACGCGCATCAAATGGAGCAGGTCGTCATCAACCTCATTCAGAACGCGGTACAGGCTATGCACGATGGCGGGGAATTGCGCGTTGCGCTGTCCGAACGGGAAGGGCGCGCCGTCCTCGCCGTCTCTGACACCGGCGAGGGCATCCCTGAGGCGACCCGCTCCCGCATCTTTGAACCGTTTTTTACGACCAAAGGCGAAGGTGAAGGTACCGGGATGGGATTGCCGGTGAGCTACGGCATTGTCAGCCGCCACGGAGGCCGGATTGAGGTCGAAAGTCAGGTCGGAGAGGGATCCACGTTCCAGATCCTCTTGCCCATGGAACCCGACGAAGTTCTGCACCAGGAGGGGGAGAACGATGACGGATAAACGGGTCCTTGTGGTTGACGACGAAGAGGATTACCGTATCGTTATGTCCGGCCACCTGCGGCGCAAGGGCTACGACGTGCTCACAGCTGAAAACGGCGTCGAAGCGCTGCAGGCGCTGCGCGAGGAGGACTTCGAGGTCCTGGTCACCGATCTGATGATGCCCCGGATGGATGGTCTCGAGCTGCTCGAGCAGGCGAAGAAGGCCGATCCTTATCTGGAAGTGGTGGTCATAAGCGGCGCCGGCACGCTCGAGTCGGCGATCTCCTCCATGCGAGCCGGCGGTGCATACGATTATCTGCCCAAACCGCTGGACACGATGGATGATCTGTCGCTGGCCGTCGACCGGGCTGCCGAGCATCGAGCGCTGCGCGTCGAGGGAAAGCGTTTGCAGGCTCAAATCGCGGTCGAACGCGAACGGCTTCAGTGGGTCATTGAAAAAAGTGGCGACGCGCTGCTGTCATCCGAGAACGGCAGGACGATCGCGGTGACCAACCCCGCGGCTGCGGAGCTGTTCGAGCGGGAGGCTCTCATCAACGCGGATGCCGTGCATGAGCTCCCCGCGCCCGTGGCGGGACTGCTGGAGAATTGGCTCAGGTTCGAGGTCCGACAACCGACCCTCACTGAAATTGCCTGGCCGGCCGAACAAGTGCAGATGGTCAGCCTGACGGCCAGCGGGGATGAAGGCTCGGGTTGGGTCATGCTGCTGCGCGACGTGACCGAGCTGCGCCGGCTGCAACGGCTGAAGATGCGTCTGCTGAGCCGGACCGCTGATGAGGTCCGCGCGCGTTTGGCGGGGGCCTTCTCCGCGATGGTCGAACTGAACGAGCTGCCTCAGGCGAAGGACGAAAAGTTCACCGGCGCGGTGCAGGAGGCCATGGATGATCTGAGCGCCATCCGTGGTTGGACTGACGAAGTTCTCAACCTGGCGGAGATCGAGGCTGGATCCCTTAAGACGGTAGCGTCGGAATCACTTTCGGCGGTGGTTCAGGAAACGATCGCCTCTGGACTACCGGCGCTTCTGGAGGAAAAGGGAATCGAGCTCGAGACGGAGGTCGCCGATGTGGAGTATGAAGTGCATCCCCCAATTGCCGGCCGACTGCTGCAGCACCTGATCCGGCAAGCGGCCTGGAGAGCCCCTTCCGGCGACCAACTCGCATTGTCGCTGGAAACAAGTGACCGCCAGGTTTGGCTTACATTGCGGGACGGAGGGCCCAAGCTTCTCGCAGATCGGACTCCGGAGTTGTTCGATTCCTTTCTTGGCTGGGAGACTGAACCGCAGCCGGGGATCGGTCTGAGCCTAGCGATGGTGAAGTCCGCCGCTGATGCACTCGGGGCTCAGGTTTGGCTGCGGAGTGAATCGGAGGGTGGGAACGAGTTCATGGTCAGTTTCGCGCACGAGTCGAGGGAGGGCGAAGGATCGTAGTTCGCAATGACGACCAACGAAGCCCCGGGCGAAGAGCAGGCAGCGCAGCCGCCAGACCACGAGCGGGAAGAGCCGGGGCGCCAAAAACGTCGCCGGGCCGGCCTGCTCGCCTGGTTATGGATGGTCCTTCTGTCATGCTTCCTCATCTTCACCTGCGCCAAGTTCGCCGGCTTGCCCCCCTATCCGGAACCATCGGAGGTCGAGATCCGTTCGATGTTGGAGGTGGACTACGGGCCCTGGGGCTTCACCTCGTTCGGTCCCATCAGACCGGATATTCTCATCGCCATTCTTGAGGATCTGGAGATCGCCGGCGCGGTCGGGCCTTCGCTGAGCGGCGAATGTCTCCTCCCCGGTAGCTGCGAAGCCACAGTCAGGCCCCCGCCTGGGACGCCGAGCGGTACTCCAAGGCCCGTCACGAGCACGCCAACGCCCGCCCCGACATTCACGCCAAGTTCCACGGTGACCCTTATTCCGAGCCCAACGCTGACCTCCACCTCGCCGCCGACGGCGACGCCGACCCCCACGCCGCTGGTCCGCCCGGTCAAGCTGGCCGATCCGGAAGAGGCCGAGCCAGGGGTCAACATCGAGGTGAAATTTATCATCGTCGTTGTGAACGGCAGCGACGAGACGGCCGAGTTGACGACCGTTGTCGACACGCTGCCGGAGAACATGACCTACGCGGCGGGCTCGTGCACCCCCACCGGCTGCAGCGTGAACGGCGCGGAGGACGAGATCACATGGTCGCTGTCGATAGATATTCCACCGGGATTTTCCTATCAGCTGTCGTTTGTGGCGGAGCTGACCGCCCCGGTGGAGGGGGGCGTGCTCACCAATCACGTCATGATCCAAGGCAATAACTTCGAGGTCGCCTCCAATTCGAGGCAGGTGATTGTGTGGACGCCCACTCCCACGAACACAGCCGCGCCCACCCATACGCCGACCAACACCGCGACACCGAGCGACACCGCGAAGCCGAGCGACACCCCGACGCCGACGTTCACGCCGATCGCGAGCAACACGCCGACCGAGACGCCGACCCCCACCGTCACACCGACGCCCACGGACACACGCACGCCGACCCACACACCCACGGACACCCCCACAGCGACACCATCGGACACCCCCAGCCCGACTCCCACCTCCAATCCGCTTTGCGCCACGGTGGGCTTTGGCACTACGGATCAATTCAGTGAGAACTACCGCCACAGATTGTCCCTCTCCAGTGTGCTCTCTCCCAGCCCACTCATTCTGACCGGGATCAGCGTCGACTGGACGCCCATCGAGCAGGCTTCTGATTTCTACGGATGGGATATCGGTCATGAATGCCCGGGAGGGGGCCCAGGCGCCTGCGTTGACTGGATCCGTTACGACTCATCGGCGGTGTACGGTACCGGTGACAATAACGACGGTGTCTACGATTCGGACTCGCCAACATCGGCCACCGGCCTTTCGCTGGCGGTCAACGACGGCTCCGAGATTTTCGTCGATTGGGACGACGTCGAAACGGTCGACGTCGATACGGAAGTGGACACGCTCCTGTCGAACCCCCCGCTCAATTTGAGCCCGGACGACATCGGCTACACGCTTACGTTCGACGACCCGGTCACGGCCGCAGAGCCCGATTGCACCTTGTCGCGGCCCGCCGGCACGTGGACCGAGCCGACCCCGACGCCGACAAACACCTTCACCCCGACCAGCACGCCTACGGCGACGAACACGGCGACGAATACTCCCACGGCCACGCCGACCCACACACCGACCGCCACCGCCTCGCCCAGCAGCACCCCGACGCCGAGCGACACGCCGACCAGCACGAACACGCCAACCATCACACCAACGCCGACCAATACCCCCACGCCGACCGCCGAGCCGCCGCAGCTATTCGTCGACGTTTCGGCCTCGGTGAGCGCGGCGAGCGTCGGAGAGGAGTTCAGATTCGATGTGTCGTTCGGCAACTTGGGACCCGGCGACGCCTTCAACGTGGTGCTGGACGGCAGCCTGAGCGCGGCCTGCTCCTACCGTGATGGCGACCCGTTCCCGGAGGATCTTGGGACTCTCACGTGCGTGGACGATTTTTGCGAGAGCGGGGTGCGGCAGGTGTTCGTAGTGGCCGAGTCCGCGGGCAGCTGTACCTTGAGCGCCTCAATCACCTCCAGCAACGCCCTGGCCGATTCCGATTCGCACAGCGTGCCCGTCTCGGCGCCGCTGACCTCGTCGTCCCTGAGCAGTGCGGATTTAAGCGGGTCACTCACGCAACCCACCGACACTCCGACGCCAACCCTGGCCCCTATCGCCACGCCCACCCCGACAGGGACCCCGACGCCCACGCCGACTTCGACGCCAGGCACCCCTACCGCGACCCCGAGTCCGAGCCCGACATCGACGGGCGAGGCTACCCCTACTGCCACGCCCACCAATACACCTGTGGATCCGACGGAGACGCCCTCACCGACTTCCGCGCCCACGGCGACCCTGACCCCCGAACCAACGGCCACATTTACGCCAACCCCATCATCCCCCACCGCTGATCCATAGGGCTGACTTGGCCTCTGGCTGCTGGCCGCTGGCCCGACGATCTATTTACACAAAGCCGCAAAGGCCTCCCTTTGCGTGCCAATGGATATCCCTTGGTGGCCTTCGTGCCTTCGTGGTTAGCTCCCCGGATCCTAGATTACCGGATCATGAATCCCGGATTACCGGTCCGGGGTCTCGAGTCTCCCGTCTCGAGTGAACCCGTTACCAAAGTAGAGCACACCAAGACACAAAGACTCAAAGTCCCCCTTTGTCTCTTTATGGACTTTCCTTGGAGCGCTTCGTGTGTTCGGGGTTGGTATCCCAGAATCGCGGGTTACGGATTATGAATCCCGGGTCCCGAATCCTTACGCCTCGGCCGCCCGCGGCTCGCGCCGGAACCAGCTTTTCCATTCCTGGTTCTGCCACACAACGAGCAAAGGGGCGGCGAAGAAGATCGATGAGTAGGTGCCGCTGAGGATGCCGATCAGCAGGAAAGCCACGAAATGGCGGGTTGTCACGCCGCCCAGGAGCAGCAAGGCGAGCAGCGTGAAGGCCACGGTGAGCTGAGTGTTCAACGAGCGATCAAGAGTCTGCACCACGGAGTGATTGACGAGCGTTTCGTACCTCAGTCGACGGTAGATTGTCCCGTTCTCTCGGATTCGGTCGAACACAACGATGGAGTCGAGCACTGAGTAGCCGATAATCGTGAGCACCGCGGTCAGGAACAAGGCGTCAACCTCCCAGCCGAAAAAGTGGCCCAGGATGGCGGCGGCGCCAACGACCAGTGCGACGTCGTGAAGCATCGCCAACACCGCCGCAAGTCCGTAGCGAAAGGCGTGGTCGAGGCCCCTGAAGGCGAGTGTGATGTAGCCCAGCATGCCCAGTGTGGCCAGGCCAACCGCGCCGCCGGCGCGCTCGGCGACCTCGGAGCCGATCGAAGGACCGACGGTCTCAAATCGCAGCACCGTGACCTGCGCGTCGAACCGTTCTTCCATCTCCTCGACGATCTGCGCCTGGGTGGACTCGGTGATTGACCGGCTGCGGATGGCCATGTCTTGCTCTCCTACACGCTGCGCAAGCGCATCGCGAACGCCGATCTCTCGGTAAAGGTTGACGATGGCTTCTGTGTTGGGACGAGTGCCTGATTCGAACCGGACCTCCACCAGGCTCCCACCGGTGAAGTCAATAGCCAGCGGCAGCCCCCAAACCGCCAAGGCGAGCATACCGGGCGCGATCAGGATGGACGAAAG
>CAZFCJ010000090.1:0-13944 GCA_964517315.1 uncultured Anaerolineaceae bacterium
GGTGGCCGATTTCGGTGTGGATATGGTACGCGAAGTCAATCGGCGTGGAGCCGGCCGGAAGGTCGATGATGTCGCCGCGCGGTGTAAACACGTAGACGCGGTCGTCGAAGACGTCGGACTTCATCGCATCGACGAAGTCGCTGGCGTCGTCCACGTCCTGGCGCCAATCCATCAATCGCCGCAACCATATCAGCCGCTTCTCGTAGGCGTCCTCTCTGGGTCGACCTTCCTTATAGCGCCAGTGGGCGGCGATCCCATACTCGGCGTTCTCGTGCATTTCCGGGGTGCGGATCTGCAGTTCGAGCGTCTTGCCGTCGTCGTACACGACCGCGGTATGGAGCGATTGGTAGAAGTTGTCCTTGGGGGTGGCCACGTAATCGTCGAACGTGCCCGGAATCGGCTTCCACTCGTTGTGAATTTTCCCCAACCCCAAGTAGCAGTTTTGCACGCTGCCGACGATAATGCGCACGCCCCGCACATCGTACACCTCTTCGAACGGAACTCCTTTGCGCTCCATTTTGCGGTAAATGGAATAAAGATGCTTTGGCCGGGCCTCGACATCCGCCTGAATGCCCGCGCCGTCCAGCAGCCTCTGCACCCGATCGCGGATTTTTTCAAGCTCGAGCTCGCGCTCGGTCCGCCGCTTGGCGACGCGGTCGGCGATTTCCTTGTACTGGTCGGGTTCGGCGTAGCGAAAGCTGAGATCCTCCAGCTCCCATTTCATCTGCCAAATGCCGAGGCGGTTGGCCAAGGGGGCGAAGATTTCGAGCGTCTCTTTGGCAATGCGTTTCTGTTTTTCGTCAGGGAGATGGGAGAGGGTGCGCATGTTATGCAAGCGGTCGGCCAGTTTGATCAGCACCACCCGCACGTCGTCGCCCATCGCCAAAAACGTCTTGCGCAAAGTCTCTTTGGCGAGTTCGGTTTTGCTCGCCCGCTCCACTTTTGGGCGTCCGTTGCGCCGGGTGACCCTGGGTAACTGGGTTAGCTTGGTGACGCCGTCCACCAAGGTGGCGACCTCGTCGCCGAAATCCCGCTTGATGTCCTTGAGCGTGACGGAGGTGTCCTCGACCGTGTCATGCAGCAACCCAGCGGCGATCACGGACACGGGCATCCCAAGATCCTGGAGGATGCGCGCCACCGCCAGGCAGTGCTGCACGTAGGGCTCGCCCGAAGCGCGCTTTTGACCCTTGTGGGCCTTGCTAGCCATTCGGTAGGCGCGCTGCAACAACTCCCGGTCCGCCGGGCTAATGTTTTGTGGAAGCCCCTCGAGAATCGTCCGGATCTCCATCACTTGAAGTATAGTCTCAGGGTGTTGGCCCATCAAGAGGTCGGGGGGTCACCCCCAGATATGCCTAAGAATCAAACAGGGCGCCCATAAATGGGCGCCCCATGACGACAGAGAGGGCAACTCAAGGACTCTGGGGCGCCGGAGGCCGGGCGCCTTCGACGGTTGGCACAATGTCGACCCAGTCGTCGGCGATCTCGATTTCAGCTTCCTGACGCTGTTCGGAGAGCCACTGGCTGAACTCCAATTCAACCTGACGATCGTAGGCCTGGTCGTCCAGCCTGCGCTCCTCATGGCCCAGCACCTCAATGATGTGGAAGCCAAACTGGGTCTCAAGGGGGCCGACGACTTCACCACCTTCGGCCTCGAATGCGGCCTGCTCAAACTCCTCGACCATCCGGCCCCGGCCGAACCATCCGAGGTCCCCCCCCTGCTGGCTGTTCGATTGGTCCGTGGAGTATTCCGCGGCCAAATCGGCGAATGAATCCCCCTGTTCTAACCTGTTCAGCACTTCTTGAGCAGTTTCCTCGTCCTCCACCAGGATATGACGGGCGTGAACCTGCTCCTGGAAGCGTGAGACATCCTCGCGGAAGTTTTCCAGCAGTTTCTCGCGGTAGACCTCCGATTCAGCGAACCATCGGTAGTCGTCTTCACGAATCCCGGCTTCTGACAGCGAATCAATATACGACTGATAGTTTTCCTGATACTCTTCCAGCGTATAGGGCGTAGCGGTCGGCCCGGGGGTTGGCGTCGGACCAGGGGTTTCGGTCGGAGGCGAGGTCGCGGCGGCGGTCGGCGTCGCCTCGGCGGCGGCCGCCGGATCGACCGTCGCCGTCAGCCCCGGGGTACGGGTCGGCCGCGGTGTAGGCGTGCCTTGCGCATAGTAGCCGAACACCTCTTGAATTAACCCGTCCACCTCCCCCTCGCTGACGGTGATGCCGCGCTCCTGGGCCTCCTGACGAATCAGGCTCTCCCGGATTAATTGCTGGACGACTTGCTGACCGATCAGGGTCGGGTTGGCCAGCTGCCGCTGCATCTGTTGCACCTGCTGCTCGATGGATTGCTGAGCCTGTGGGTCATTGCCCACGAACGAGGCGAGCGACCGGGTCTGCTGCAACCGGTTCAGCAGTTCGAGCTGCACCAAACGCACGCGCGCCTGGAATCGCCGCTGGTTGATCGTCTGTCCGTTGACCGTGATGACCGGTCGCCGCTTGCTGAGAACGTTGACGTCGTACCAGCCATAGGCGAGGATGCCGGCCACCACCAGCGCCAGCGCTCCGATTGCGGCCAGCACGCGGTTCCGCAACCTGCGATCGCGCTTTTCCTTGGCGATCTCCTTCGGAGTTTTGGGCCTTTCTCGCTCAGATGTCATGAGTTGAGTGGGATTAGGAGCGGCTGATCCAGGCGGCCGCCGTCCGCTAGCGCCGCACTTCGCCCTCGTAGGGTAAGAGGGCCATGTGCCGGGCGCGCTTGATCTCCCGGGCCACCATCCTCTGATGCCGGGCGCAGTTGCCCGACTGGCGCCGGTTCCTCATCTTGCCGTTATCAGTGATATAGCGGCGCAGGGTGTCCACCTGCTTATAGTCGATGACGGTGGTGCTGCCGGCGCAGAAGTTACACAGCCGGGGTCGCCGCCCGAGCGCTTTGCGCGGCTTG
The DNA here is from genome assembly GCA_964517315.1 of uncultured Anaerolineaceae bacterium. GTDB lineage: Bacteria > Chloroflexota > Anaerolineae > Anaerolineales > E44-bin32 > DASWJQ01. Next base: position 2,942 of record CAZFCJ010000090.1, read on the forward strand.
GGGCGCGTGGAACGCGAACGACCATTTTGATCGTCGTCATCCTCGTCCTCTTCCTCGTCTTCGATATCCTCTTCCTCTTCGCGTACCCTGTCTTCCTTTGCCATTGTTTCCCTTCCTGTTATCGTCCGAAAGCGGACGTATGCTTTCCATGCTCGTGATCGATCAAATGGACCCGAGCCCGACTACGCTGAGTTCCGGCCATCCCCGAGCATAATCATTTCACGGGCGATCACTTCGGTTGCCCGATGCGTTTGGCCCTCCCCATCCTGCCACTGACGGGTCTGCAACCGACCTTCGATGTACACCCGATCCCCTTCCCGCAGATGCTGCTGGCAAATTTCCGCCAGACCGCCCCATGACACGACGGTGAACAACTCGGTTTCCTCGTGACGTTCCCCCTGTGCATCATGCCAGCTGCGCGGCACGCCGACCGAAAAGGTGGTCACCGCCTTACCCGACGACGTGTAGCGCATCTCTGGATCGTGCCCTACACGACCGATGATCATGACCTTGTTCAGGCCTCGGGCCATGGCCCGCTCCTCTTCGTGCTGCGCTCCGGCCGCCTACTGGTCCCTGCGAATCACCATATAGCGCAGCACCTCCTCGGTGACCTGCAGGTCCCGCTCCAGGGCAGCCGGTCCCTGCGATGGCATCTGGGTCTGGACGAAATAATAGAAACCGTCGCGGTTGTTGTCGATCGGGTAGGCCAACTTCCGTCTGCCCCACTGCTCGACGTCCACAACTTCACCGCCCGCGTCCTCGATCCAGCCTCGGATTCTGTCCTGCAGATCGGTGAGCGTCTCTTCGTCTAAATCGGGGCTGGCGATATAAGCTAACTCATAGTTGCGCATAGGAGAACTCCTTTCCTCGGGATTGCCCCTGCTCTCACGCCGTGCAGCGATGGCAGGAACGGAAACGCCGATTGATCGGCGCGCAACGGGCCGCAGTGTACCACACTCCGCGGCGCGGCTGCAACATTTCAGATCCGCGTCTCTCGACGGGGCCCCTATGGATCCGGATGGGCCCTGGCGCCCCTCGTGGCACGTCGCCATTTCGGCCAAATCCCCCGATACCCTTGACCTGCAGAGGGTTTTTCGGTATATTCGGACAGAACCGAAATGACCGAACAAGAGCCGCTCGAACTCAACGACGCCGTCCGCTCATTTATCCTGCACTGGGGTGAGATGGGTTCGCGCTGGGGCATCAACCGCACCATCGCCCAGATCCACGCCCTGCTGTACGTCGCCCCGCGGCCGTTGAACGCCGAGGAGATCGCCTCCACGCTGTCGATCGCTCGCTCGACGGTGAGCACGAGCTTGCGTGAGCTGCAAACCTGGGGCGTCGTGCGCCTGGTGCACGTGCTCGGAGACCGCCGGGACCATTACGAGGCGCTGGATGACGTGTGGGAGATGTTCCGTCTGGTGCTCGACGAGCGCAAGCGGCGCGAGCTGGACCCGACGCTGGAGATCCTGCGAGAAGGCGTCGAGCAGGCCAAGGCGGAGGCCGATGACGAACTCGGACAGCTAACCCACCGCAAGCTCAAGGAAATGCTCGAGTTCTTCGAGGCGGTTTCGTCCCTGTATGAGAAGACCCAGAATCTGCCCACCCCACTGATCAAACGCCTGGCGCGGTCGCCGGAGAACGTGAAGGAATTGGTCAATGCGCCCAACGAGTGAGCCGCATTGCGCGGCGTCGCCCTGCAAGTCGACGGTCGAAAGAGGGTATAATCGCCAGCGTCCGCGGTCACCAGCGCGATGGATCATGGGGGTGGGGTTGCTCAGGCCGAGGACACACGGCGACCCCGTTAGGCCAGGTATGCTCACGCCTGGCTTCCTTTCTGTAAGCGGTCGATCTCGACGACACGGAGAACATCGATGACCGACCCGAAGATCCGCTTCGGCACCGACGGCTGGCGTGGGGCGATCGCCGATGACTACACGTTCGCGGCCGTCCGGCGCTGCGCGCAGGGCTTTGCCGAGTACCTGCTGGAGACCGAAGGAACCGACCGGCCGGTCGTCGTCGGATACGACCGCCGCTTCAACTCCGAGGGCTTCGCGCAGGCCGCGGCGGAGGTCCTGGCCGGCAACGGATTGCGCGTGCTCCTGACCCAAGGCGCCACGCCCACGCCGGCCATCTCGTATTCGGTCGTGGCCCAAGAAGGCGCCGGAGCCGTGAACATCACGGCCTCCCACAACCCCGCCACGGACAACGGCTTCAAGGTCCGCGACCGGCACGGCGGGGCCGTCGCGCCGGAGGGCCTGGCCCGCATCGAGGCGGCCATCCCGGACAGCGAGTCCGAGGTCAAGCGCCAGCCTCTCGAAGCGGCGCGTGAAGGCGGAAAAATTCAACTCTTCGATCCCGCGCCCGCCTATGAGGCCCAGCTCGCAAAGCTCGTCGAGCTGGACAGCCTGCGCCAGGCAGGACTAAAAGTTCTTTACGATCCGATGTGGGGCAACGGCGCCGGCTGGTTGGAGCGCCTGCTGGGCGGCGGAAGCACAGAGGTGATCACCATCCACGGCGACCGTAATCCGCTGTTCCCGGAGATGTCCCGCCCGGAGCCCATCCGCCCCAACATCGACGCCGGCCTGCGGGCCACCGTCGACCACGGCGCCGACGTCTTGATCATCAACGACGGCGACGCCGACCGCATCGGATTGGGTGACGAGCACGGTGAGTTCGTGGATCAGCTCCGGGCCTACGGTCTGCTGGCCTACTACTTCCTGGAAGTGCGCCGCGAGCGGGGTCCCATCGTCAAGACTCTCTCGACGACCTCCATGCTGAACAAGCTTGGGGAGATTTACGACGTCCCGGTCCATGAGACGGGTGTCGGATTCAAGTACGTCGCGCCCAAAATGCTGGAGACCGGGGCCATGATCGGGGGAGAGGAATCCGGCGGCTACGCCTTCCAGGACCACGTGCCCGAACGGGACGGACTGCTCGCCGCGCTGTACTTTTTGGACATGATGGTCAAGCTGGAGCGCAAACCTTCCGCGCTGGTCGAACTCCTCTTTGAGAAAGTCGGCCCCCATTACTACGATCGGATCGACACGCCCTTGCCCCCGGGTGAGCGCTCCCAATACCGCGAAAAAATCGAAGCGGCCGATCCGGACACGATTGGAGGGATCGAGGTTACAGACTTGGTGACCCTCGACGGCTACAAGTACGAACTCGCGGACGGCGGCTGGCTGCTGATCCGTTTTTCAGGGACGGAGCCGATCGTGCGCGTGTACTGTGAGACCACCGATCCGGACCGGGTCGAGCCGATCCTACAAGACGGCCTGCGGATCGTGGGCATTGAAGGAGGCTGAGCGCAAGATCGCATGTGGGTCGACACGCACTGCCACCTGATTTTGGACAGTTTCGAGGCCGACCTCGAGGAGGTCTTGGAGCGCGCTCGCGAAGCGGATGTCCGCAGGATCGTCGTCCCCGGCATCGACCTGCCGACCAGCCGAAAGGCCGTTTCTCTGGCCGAGGCCACGCCGGGGCTGCACGCCGCAGTGGGAATTCATCCCCATCACGCCGCCGCCTGGAGCGAGGCCGCGGGCGACGAGTTGCGCGATCTCTGCGCCTCTCCGGCCGTCGTGGCGATCGGCGAGATCGGATTGGACTACTATCGCGAGCACGCGCCCCGCGGGACGCAGCTCGAGGCGCTTCGGGCGCAGCTGGATCTCGCCGGCGACCTGCAACTGCCCGTGATTCTTCACAATCGGAATTCCGTCGAGGACCTGCTCAACGAGCTCGAAGCCTGGACAATGCATCTTCCTGAGGGGAACAGGACCCGGCCGGGTGTTCTGCACGCTTTCAGCGGTGGCCGAAAAGCCGGTCAGCGGGCGACTGGGGTCGGGTTCTACATCGGAGTCGGCGGGCCGCTCACCTATCCGAACGCGGACGGACAGCGCGAGGTGACCGCCCAACTTCCGCTCTCGAATCTGCTGATCGAGACCGACGCGCCTTACCTGGCCCCTCAACCGCGGCGCGGCAAGCGGAATGAACCGGCCTTCGTTCGCTTCGTCGGCGCAACGCTGGCCACCGTCAGGGGGATCGAAGTCAACGAAATAGCCGAACGAACGTCGTCGAACGCAGCCCAGCTCTTTGGTTGGAATCATGGAACCTCTAACGGCAACATTCTTTGATCTCGTTCGCTCCCGCATGCCGGAGGTCGAGGCGCGTATGCGCTGGAATCCCGGCGATCACCATTCCAACCTGGACGAGGCGATTGACCATCTCCTTTCCAGCGGCGGGAAGCGCATCCGCCCCACCCTGGTGCTCCTTACCGGCGAGATGCTTGACGCCGATCCCGATCGAACGGTGACGCTGGCGGCGGCGATCGAAATGCTGCACACCGCCACGTTGGTGCACGACGACTTGATCGACGAGGCGACCGTCCGGCGCGGCATCCCCACCCTGAACGCGCGCTGGACGGCCGGCGCCACCGTCCTCACCGGCGACTACATCTTCGCCCGCGCCGCCCATCTGGCCGCCCGGACCGGATCGCTGCCCGTCATGGAGAGATTTGCCGAAACCCTTATGACCATCGTGAACGGCGAGATCACCCAGCTCTTCGGCGACCGCGCCTCGGCCTCGCTGGAGGATTACTACGACCGCATCTACTCCAAGACCGCCTCGCTGTTCGAGCTCGCAACCCAGGGTGCAGCCCTGTTGGCGGAAGTCGATGAAGACACGGCCAGACATATCCAGCGCTTCGGTTACTCGATCGGAGTGGCGTTCCAAATCGTGGACGATGTGCTGGATTTCACCGGCGACCAGGATCAAGTGGGCAAACCGGTGGCCAACGACCTTCGCCAGCACATCCTTACGCTGCCCACGCTGCTCTATCTGGAGAAGGTGGATGGCCAGGACGAGGAACTGCAGGCACTGCTTGATGGCGAGGAGCTCGATGAGGGAACTTTCGAGCGGCTGGTAAATCATATCCGCGCCTCGGGCGCCGTCGACGAGGCGATGGAAGAGGCCCGAGAGGTCGCTGCACAAGGCAGGGAGCACCTCACCTCGATGCCGCCAGGTGCACGGCGCGATGCTCTCGGCGAATTGGCACATTACGTGGTCCGGAGGACCATCTAGTCACCTGCAGCAGCGAGAGTCAGGAGGGAACCGTGGAACTCGAAACGACTCAATACAACCGCGTAACCGTTGTCGATGTGGAGGGCCGGATTGATTCGACCACCGCTGCCGATTTCGACCAGGAGATCATGGGTCTGGTCGAATCCGGCCATAAGAATCTGCTGGTGGACATGTCGGGAGTCGAGTTCCTGTCTTCCGCCGGTCTGCGTACGCTGGTCTCGGCGCGCAAGGCGCTCCAAGATTCTGGCGGTCAGATCAAGCTCGCTCAGCCATCCCAGAGGGTCATCGACACACTCGACATCGCCGGGCTGGACGTCCTCTTTGAATCGATCTCCGATCGTGAGGCGGCCATTGCCTCCTTCTGACGGCAGCGCATGGGCGAAATTTCGCTGACGATCGCCGCCCGTTTGGAGGCGATCAATTCGATCTGCGAAGCGGTCTCCGATGAGGCCCATAACGCTGGTTTCGACGATCGAACAGCTTACGCCTGTGAACTGGCGGTCTGTGAAGTGTGCGAGAATATCGTCGTCCACGGCTATGGGGAGGACGCCGCAGGCACGATCGACGCCGCCATTACAAGCCAGCCGGGCGAGCTGACCGTCGAACTCCGCGATCGGGCCGGGCCGTTCGACCCCGCCTCGGCCTCCGTAAGCGCCCCCGACCCCAGAGTAGATCCCCCGATAGGCGGCCTGGGACTTTATATCTTGCACGAAGTGATGGACGAGATTCATTACGAACGGTCCTATGGCGAAAATCGCCTGACACTTCGCAAGACCAGGGATCACCCCAATGGCTGAGTGACAATGAACCGGGTCGCACTCCTCGCCGCCCAAGCCCCACCGCACAGCCTCACAGTTCTCGCAGCCCTCCTGCTCGTCGGGGCGGTCCTGCTGCTCATGACTCTGCTGACCCGGATGGCCGGAGCTGAGCCAGAAGTCAGCCCAAACGACCCGGAGGCCGATCGGCACCTGCTCGAAGTCGGCCGATGGCTGGCCGCCACTCCGCCCAGCGACGAAGACGTCGCTCGAACCGCGAGGCGGGCGGCAGAGCGCTTGTTCGCGCCGCGGCGGTTCGGCCTCGCCCGTCTCAAGCAGAGCCGGCTCAGCCCGGTGTCCAGCGCCCCGGACGAGGGCGCCGGGAGTCCGAACCAACTCCTGCTTGCCTATCGCGTCATGGCCGCTGCCGCACGGGCCAAGGCGCCGGTCTGGCGCAGTGGCCCCCACGGCCGTTCAGCGCTCATTGCACCCATCCGCTCCCACAGGTCCGCGCTAGGGGTGTTCGTTGTCGAGCTGGACCGGGATCCCCAGGATCGAGTTCGCCAGGAGCGGTTGGCTTCGCAGTTTTCCGACTGGCTGGGGCCGGCGCTCGAGCGGGTTCAACTGCGGGAGGAAGCCGAAAGGCGCGGCGGACAGCTTTTGTTGTTGGCAGAGATCTCACAGCGGCTGATCTCGTTGAGGCCGCTTGAAGAACGCTGGAACAACGTCACGCCCCTCGTGTCGCAGATCTTCGGCTTGGCCGAGGTGAGCATTTATGAGCTGGAGGACGAAGTTGCCGTTCCTGTCGCCGCCTCCCATGAAACGGCGGCGGATTTACCGATCGTCCGTCCTGGACAGGGCCTGGCTGGAAGAGCGCTGGACTCGTACGCGACGGCCTTACTCACGGACATCGATCCGCAGTTGAAAGACCGGGAGCTGGCCACTCCGCTGATGGTCGAAGACCGTCTGCTGGGCGTGCTGGTGTTGAAACGAAGAGAGGGACCGGCGTTCACCCAGGAGGAGATCGGACTGGCCAAGATGCTCGCCGGACAACTCGCCATTGCAGCCCTGGAAGCCCGAAACTTCAGCCAGCAGCAAGAGTACACCTGGTACAACACCGTGATGCTGGAAGTCACCCGCCATGCCGCCCAACCGGGAGACGTGGAGACCGCCCTGCGGGCGGTTCTCCAGCTCACCACGATGCTCGCCGGCGCCAAGTGGGCCCTGCTGCTTTTGGCCCAGGAGGCGAGCGATCGGCTGGTCCTTGGTCCTTCCTCCGGAGTCCAGAGATCCGCCCTCGAGGCCCTTCGAGAGGCGAAACTGGCACCGAGATCGCTGGGCCTGGAGCCGCCCTATGACGAGAGAGATGCTCCGCTCCCCACGTCCCTCCCCCCGCCGCTCAGTACGGCTCTGGAGGTGAAGGAGTGCCTGGCGCTGCCGCTCAGCGACGGTCAAAACCTGCTGGGCGTCCTTCTGGTGAGCGGTGCCTCCCCGATGGGCCCCCGTCGCAGGTTGATCGCCGGCATCGCCCACCAGATTTCATTGCGGATCGAAAACAGCCGACTGGTGGAGGACCTGGCCGGGCAACGCGCATTGGAGCGGGAGCTCGAGACCGCCCGCAACATCCAGGAGAGCTTTCTGCCCCAGGACGTTCCCAGCCCCATCGGATGGGAGGTCGGGGTGACCTGGTTGGCCGCGCGCCAGGTTGGCGGCGACTTTTTTGACTTCATCCCGCTGCCCGACGGGCCTAACGGCCCGCGCTGGGGAGTGGTGGTCGCCGACGTCGCCGACAAAGGCGTGCCGGCCGCGCTGTTCATGGCATTGTGCCGGACGCTTGTGCGATCGATCGCGGTCTCGACCCCCGACCCGGGCGAGGTGCTCTCGCGGACGAACCACCTCATCCTGGCGGACACCCGCGCCGATCTGTTCGTGAGTCTGTTCTATGGGTTGTGGGACCCCAGCCAGGAAACCCTCCGCTACGCCAACGCAGGGCACAATCCGCCGATCGTCCATGATCCCGTGCAAGGCCTGCGCCTGCTGCGCGACCACGGCATGGTGCTGGGCGTGAGTCCCGGGGCGAAATATGAGACACATCGCTTGACTTTGCCGCCGGGAGGCACGATGGTAATGTACACAGACGGAGTGACGGAGGCCTCCAACAGAGACGGCGATCTGTTCGGCCTGGACCGAATATGCGAAATCGTCCAGGCGCGGGCATCACTCAGCGCACAGTTATTGGCCCAGCACATCAACGACGCGGTCCTTGACTTTTGCACGACGGACGACCCACCCGACGACCTGACGACGGTCATCGTGCGGCGCACCCAGTCCTGAAGGGAGGAACGAATGACTCGAGAGAACGTGATTGAATCGCGGCACCCGCTAGTGGCCCACAAGGTGACCAAACTGAGGGATGTGAACACCGAGCCGCGCAAGTTTCGTGAGCTGATTCGTGAGGTGTCCGCGCTGCTGACGTACGAGGCCACTGAGGACATGCGGACCGAGTCGGTGAACGTGACGACGCCGCTTCGTGATACCGAAGGTCTGGAGCTGCGCGACAACATCGGTCTGGTCCCGATCCTGCGCGCGGGACTGGGCATGGTCGAGGGCGTATGGGAGCTCATGCCCTCCGCCGAGGTGTGGCATATAGGCCTCTACCGCGACGAGCGCACCCTGCAGCCGGTAGAGTACTACAACAAACTGCCGGTCGAGCCCACGGTCTCGGTATGTTTGATCCTTGACCCCATGCTGGCGACGGGTGGGTCGGCCACCGCCACCGTCGGCATCCTCAAAGATTGGGGTGTACAGCGGATTAAATTTGTGGGCGTGATCGGCGCGCCGGAAGGCATCGAGACCCTTCACGGCGAGCACCCCGAGGTTCCGATCCATCTGGGTGTGATCGACGAAGGGCTCAACGATCACGGGTTCATCCTGCCCGGTTTGGGTGACGCGGGGGATCGGCAGTTTGGAACGGGGTGAGGCGCTTTTCAGTAAACCACCTCCCATCCGAGCAGCCGGGAAAGAAATATCTCAACGGCTAAAATCGGGATCAGGAGGACCAGATCGAGCACGGCCGTCATGACAAACACCCCGGTTAGATTTTCCGCCGCGGCCTCGATCCAGGGCATGGCGAACTCGGCGGTCGCCTCCGCCACGCCAAGAGCGAGTGCGCCGACCGTTAAGGCCCCTGCCAGCCCCAGCGCCGGCAGCCACGCCGAGCGATCCGCCGCCGAGGGCAGCATCGTGTTGGAGATCGCGAAAACCAGATAAAGCCATAAAAGCAGATCTGGGGTGGCCGTGATTCTCTCCCATCCGTGCTGCAGTGCATCCAGCGGCGCGACGGCGATCCCCTCCAGCAGCGGGCGCAATCCCAGGTAGTCCAAAGCAAGGAAGGTCATGAGGCTTGCCCCTATTATCAGCGGGGCGAGGCCGATGAGCGCGGCTCGGATTGGATCCGTGGCCTGGGTCTCAACATAGCCAAAGTGCACCTTTGTCCCCTGTCTACGCGGCAGCAGCGAGAACGCGTGCGTTCGGACTCCGAGCAGCTTGGCCGCCGCCCAGTGACTGGTCTCATGCAGCGCGACGCCGGGCAGAAAGATCAGCGAATACAAATAGAGCGTGATGTCTGGCTTGCGCACGAGGAGCAGCAGCAATCCCTGCAGGCGCCGAAGCGTGAGGCGCTGCACTGGCAGCAGCAGGAGCAGGGATACGCCAAGTAAAAAGAGCGGATGAATCGCTTCCGCTCCCTAGATCGCGGCCTTGACGATGGCGCCGAATGACTCGGACTCGAGGCTGGCGCCCCCCACCAGTCCACCGTCGATGTCCGACTGGGTGAAGAAATCGCGTGCGTTGTGAGGTTTGATGCTCCCTCCATACAGCACCCGCACTTGCTCCGCGACCTCCCCGCCATACAGGTGCTCCAAAGCGGGCCGGATGACCACCGCGATGACGTCGTTGGCCCCTTCCGGTGTGGCCGCCTTGCCCGTCCCGATCGCCCAAACCGGCTCATAGGCGATAATCAAGGTCCGGGCCAGTTGGCTGTCCAGGCCTTCAAGCCCCGCCCGCACCTGGCGGCTCACCACCTCGGCCGTCTCGCCAGCTTGATTTTCCTCGAGGGTCTCCCCGACGCAAACGATCGGCGTCAGACCATGGCCTAAACATGCATGCACACGCTTATTGACCGTCTGATCCGTCTCGCCGAACATCGCCCGCCGCTCAGAATGTCCCACCACCACATGGCTGCACAGGGGTTTCAGCATCGGCGGCGACACCTCGCCGGTAAAAGCACCTTCGTCCTCCCAATGCACGTGCTGTGCGCCAACAGCCACGTTCGACCCGCGCGCCGCCTCGGCCACCGCGGGCAGGCTTACAAACGGGGGACACACCAGCACGCCGACCGACTCAACGTCCGCCATCGAAGGGATCAGGTCCTTCACCAGCGAGGTCGCCTGTTCGACCGTCTTGTGCATCTTCCAGTTTCCGGCGACGAGTGGGCGTCGAGACGACATGATTGCGGCTCCCTCCCAAGTTGACGACTAGATAACGATCCCAGTCAAGTTTACCTTGCGAGGGGGCAGGCGCGGAATTGGCAATTCGATACCGGAATGCGTCTTTGTGTCTTGGCAATTGGTTGACTGGAGACTGGAGACTGGGAGCCGGTTATCCGGGAGGCTAACCACGAAGACGCGAAGGACACGAAGGGTTATCCATAAGCTCACAAAGGGTTTCTTTGAGTCTTCGTGTGATCTATCTTTTTCTCCGTGATCTCTGCGCTCTCTGCGGCGAATCCGCTATCCGATGACCGGTTGACTGGAGACTGGAGACTGGGGCCGGTTATCCGGGAGGTTAACCACGAAGACGCGAAGGGCACGAAGGGTTATCCATAAGCTCACAAAGGGTTTCTTTGAGTCTTCGTGTGATCTATCTTTTTCTCCGTGATCTCTGCGCTCTCTGCGGCGAATCCGCTATCCGATGACCGGTTGACTGGAGACTGGAGACCGGGGGCCGGTTATCCGGGAGGTTAACCACGAAGACGCGAAGGGCACGAAGGGTTTCTTTGGGTCTTCGTGTGATCTATCTTCTGAACGCTGATATCTATCCGCCAGGAGCCAACGGCCAGAGGCCAAGGCCCAGTGCTCTTTGCCCGGTGCTCTGCGCTTCCTCTTGGCC
>CAZFCJ010000091.1:0-13705 GCA_964517315.1 uncultured Anaerolineaceae bacterium
ACGGCAACACGCTGGAGAATCTGCTGCTCAACCCCACGCTCTCCGATCTGGTCGGCGGCATTGAATCCGTCACGCTGTCGGACGAGGAGGCCCGCCGCCGCGGCACCCAGAAGACCGTGCTCGAGCGGCGAGCGGCCCCGACCTTCGACGTGCTCATCGAGATCCAGGCCCGCGAGCAGTTGGCCGTGCACCACGACGTTGCCGGCGCGGTCGACGCCATGCTGCGCGGGCAGGCGCGCACACCCGAAATTCGCTACCGGGATAAGGAGGGGGAGGTCGTGATCCAGAAGGGATCCGCGCCGGCGCGCGAGTCCCGCGAACGCGACCGCGGCTATCAGCGCCAGCGCGCCGTCCCCAGCCCCTCCGCGGTTCAGCGCGAGGACGGCCAGGCCGCCTATACATCCAGCCCGGCCCGTAAGCCCACCTCGGGGCTTTCCACAGCCCGGATCTACGCGTACGGCGTGGCCCGCAACCGGCTCCGGCAGGCCGCCAAACGCCTCAGCGTGCCCATCAACCTCGTCGATAACCTGGGCGACGCCGAGGCCCTGGTCACCCTGCGCTCCTACTATCGCCGCCGCTTGAAAGTCATCAGCCAGGCCGAAGCGCAGCGGATTCCGATTTACGTGCTCCGTTCGAACACCAGCGATCAGATGGAGAGCTTCCTCACCGACCTGTTCGACCTGCACGCCACCCCGGAAGACCCGTCGCTGCAGGAGGCCATGAGCGAGACCCAGGATGCCATCGAAGCCGTACTCAATGGAGCCCGCTCGGTCGACCTCTCACCCGCTTCCTCGTACGTCCGGCGGCTCCAGCACCAAATGGCCCGTCAGGCCAATCTGGTCTCGCATTCCTACGGCGAGGAGCCGCGGCGGAGGGTCAGGATCTTCCGCGAGTGAGCTTCTTCATCAGCCTTGAAGGGCCGGACGGCTGCGGGAAGACGACTCAGGCAAAGCGCCTCGCCGAATCGCTCAAGGTCGCTGGTCACCGCGTGCTGCTGACGCGCGAACCGGGCGGCACCGCCATCGGGGATCAAATCCGGCGCGTCTTGATGTCGCTGGACAACCGCCGCATGGCCCCCCGCACCGAATTTCTGCTCTTCACCTCCTCGCGGGCCCAGCTGGTCCACGAAGTCATCCGCCCCCACCTGGACGACGGGGGCTTGGTCGTCTCGGACCGCTTCTACGACTCCTCGTTCGCCTACCAGGGGCACGGCCATGGTCTCAATTTGGAAGCGCTGAAGCGGATTACCGCGTTTGCCATCGACGGCCTGGCCCCTAATCTGACCGTCCTGCTCGACATCCCCATCGCCGTGGGTCTCGCCCGGCGCAAGGACGGCGGAAACTGGAATCGCCTCGACGATTACGATCTGGATTTCCACGAGCGGGTCCGCCAGGGCTACCTCTCCTTGGCCGAGTCCGAGCCCGACCGCTGGGTGGTGGTCGACGCCGATCAGTCCCCTAATCGGGTGGAGGACGAGGTGCGGCGGATCGTCGACGCGCGCCTGAAGAGCGCGCAGCCCGGCTGATCCCACGCCGCAGTCCAGCAAACTCGATTTCGCGATTGCGCCCGTTGTCTGGTGTCATCGCGGAGAACGCCGGGAGCGCGCAGAAGCTCTGCTCGGTTGGTCCAGCTTTGACGCGGCCACACACGGCGCGAAAAAGTTGAGGGCGCCGGCTTCTCCGGCGCCCGGATTGAGACGAGTTGAGGTAAAACTCTGCGTTCTCAGCGCTCCCCGCGGTTATGCCCTGGTCGCCGAATGCCAACGGCCGTTGCCGAGAGGGAGCGGCTGTCGGGGTTGTCGCTGCATGTCAGAAGTCGTCGTCGAAGTCGTCACCCATCCCCAAGTCGGGCATGCTCCCCTCGATGTCCTCGGGTGACTCGCCGGCTTCCAGGCGGCCAACGACCTCGTCGAACTCGGGGGGCATCTCCTCGCCCATCTCGTCGCCCATCTTGCGCATCATGCGCGCCAGCGATTGGGGGTCGTTCTCGTCGATGTCGCCCCACTGGGAGGGATCCGAAAGATCCTCCAGGCGTGATCCCTCCGAGCGCGACACGCGCACAGCGCGGATCACGCGTTCGAGCTCTTCGCTGCCGCAATGGGGGCATTCGACGGCGACGTTGCCGTACTCCTCGTAAGTTTGGTAGATTCCGACTTGCCTGCCGCAGCCGTTGCAGCGGTATTCGTAGACTGGCATAGGGTCCTCCGAGTTCTCCATTATACTGAGCCAGCCAGGAGGCTTCAACGCGTGCACAGCGACCTGCTCGACCGCCAACATCAACCGCTCCTGATCGTGATCTCGGGCCCCTCGGGCGTGGGCAAGGACAGCGTGATTCAGCGCATGAAATCGCGCCATCTGCCCTTCCATTTCGTGGTCACGGCCACCACCCGACCCATGCGGCCCGACGAGGTCGACGGCGTTGACTACCACTTCGTCTCCCATGACGAGTTCGCCGAGATGATCGAGCAGGACGAACTGCTTGAGTACGCCATCGTCTATAACGACTACAAGGGCATTCCCAAGCACCAGGTGCGCCAGGCTCTCGAGGGCGGCCAGGATGTCGTGATGCGCATCGACGTTCAAGGCGCCGAGACCATCCGCAATCTGTGCCCTGAAGCCCTGCTCATTTTTCTGTCTACCCGCACCGAGGAGGACCTGATCGAACGGCTGAAGGCCCGCAAGACCGAAACCAAGGAGGGCCTCAAGCTGCGCATCGCCACGGCCCGGCAGGAGCTCAAACGCATCGACCTCTTCGATTATTACGTGATCAACGAAGACCAGCGGCTCGACAATACGGTCGACAACATCCTGGCGATCATCACCGCGGAGCACCACCGCATCAATCCGCGCCAGGTCACGTTGTGACGGCGCAAGAGGGGCCGGAAGGCGATCGCCAAGTTACACATCGCCGAGGCCCCTCTTTCCGAGAAAGAGCCCGCGCCGCGCCGCTGACATTCGGCATCATCGCGGTCACATCGGTGATCTTTTTGGCGCAGCTGGTCACCTCGCAGATTTCCGGCTTCGACGTGCTGCTGGCTCTGGGGGCCAAGGACCATCGAGCGATCGCCGCCGGCCAGATCTGGCGCTACGTCACACCCATCTTCTTGCACGTGGATCCACTGCACCTGATGGTGAATATGTACTCCCTGTACATCATTGGGCCTCCGGTCGAACGCCCTTACGGGGCAGCCCGCTTCGCCGCCGTGTACGCCCTCAGCGGCGTGGGGGGCGTGGCCTTCAGCCTGGCGTTCAGCTCACAGCCATCGGCGGGCGCCTCCGGCGCCATATTCGGACTGCTGGGAGCACTGGCCGGCTTCATGTACCTGCACCGTGAGCTCACCGGCGCCGCCGGTCGAGGTCAGCTCCGGCATATCCTGCTCGTCGCGGCGATCAACTTGGCCATTGGGCTCTCGCCGGGCATCGACAATTGGGGGCATCTCGGCGGATTGCTCTGCGGCGTGGCGCTGGCCCTCCTTTTGGGGCCACGCTTCGAGGTCCAGCGGCAAGAGGATCTGCCACCGCGGGTGGTCGATCAGCGTCCGACGGGCCAGATCGTACCCCGGGCGTTCGTCGCAGCGCTCGTCATCTTGCTGTTGGCCGCCGCGGCGCGCGTCTCGCCGTTCCGCGGCTAATCCGTAATCCGTTTTCACGCCCGAACGCCCCGGACCGACATGACGGCCACCGCTGTGCAGGGGCTCATATAATAGGGGGCGTTCACAGCACGGGTTCCTTTATCTGCGCGCTCCGCCAGAGCAACTGCGCCAACTGAGAGGGCGCGATCGACCAAATGAATGGATAACCGACCTGCCGTCTTGAACGGCGCACCCGCCTTCGACGAGCGGCTGCCGATCGTCAGGCCTACCCTGCCAGACTTCGATGAGGAGCTGCAGCAGGAGATTCGTCAAATCTTCGCCAGCGGCATGCTGACGAAGGGCAAACACCTGCACCGGCTCGAGGCTTCGCTGGCAGAATATCTCGGTGTGTCCCACGCCCTCGCCCTCTCCTCCTGCACCATCGGCTTGATGCTCACTTACCAGGCCCTCGAGCTTGGCGGTGAAGTTATCGTGCCCTCCTTTACGTTCATGGCCACCGTCCACCCGCTGGCTTGGATCGGAGCCGTTCCGGTGTTCGTCGACATCGATCCACACACCTGGAACTTGGACCCCGATCGGGTGGAAGCGGCAGTGTCGCCGCGCACAACCGCCATCGTCGCCGTGCACAACTTCGGCAACCCCGCGGCGGTGGAGAAGCTGCAGGAGATCGCCCGGCGCCGCGATCTGCGCCTGGTCTTTGACGCAGCCCACGGATTCGGCAGCCGTTACCGAGGCCGACCCGTGGGCGGGTTCGGCGACGCTGAAGTGTTTTCGATGAGCCCGACGAAGCTGGTCGTGGCCGGCGAGGGGGGCGTGGTCGCCACCAATGACGGCCTTCTCGCCGAGCATATTCGTATCGGCCGCGAGTACGGGAACCCGGGGGATTACGGCAGCGAATTTCCGGGCCTGAACGGGCGGCTGCCCGAGCTGAGTGCCCTGCTCGCCGAGCGCAGTTTGGCGGGACTCGATGGCAACGCGCAGGAACGCAACCGCACCGTACAGGCCTACCGCGCGGCCCTGCAGGACGTTCCGGGCATCTCGTTTCAACAGGTCCATCCAGAGGATCAGTGCTCCTACAAAGACCTTTCTGTGCTGATTGACGAAGAGGCGTTCGGCCTGACCCGTAACGAGTTGGCCGCCGCGCTGGCCGCCGAGAATATCGAGACTCGCACTTACCATGACCCACCCGTCCACATGCACACCGCCTACCGGCAACCGGGGGACACCCGCGCCGCGCGTTTGCCCGTAACGGAGCGCGTTGCCCCTCGCAGTCTCAGCCTTCCGATTTGGTCGCACATGACGAGCGAAACCGCCCAACGAGTGGCCGACGCCGTGCGCTCCATCTTTGGCCACGGAGCCGACGTCCGTAGGGCCTTGACCGCCGAGGAATCCGGCTAGCGATGGGCGCCGGTGGAGGGACGCCAAGTCGTGCCGGGTGGCGCTCGGGGGACGCTGTCCACCGACGGTGGCCTCGGCCGGGTGGGGATGGCTGTCCTGAGCAACCCGGGCGACGGCGCAAATCCGAAGCGCCCCAGCGCCGGGCGAAGTTATAGAGAGGCAACAGGGGGCTGCTCGCCATGCTGGACCAGGATCGCCCCAGGGGAGGGGTCGGACCGGGAGAACCGATCGTCGTGCTGGGCGGCGCCGGTTACCTCGGATCACAACTCGTGCGCAAGCTGCTCCATGAAGGTTATCCTGTGCGGGTCCTCGACGCGTTTTACTACGACAGCGGGTCACTGCGGGATCTCCTGTCGTCCCAGGACCTCTTCGTTGTCAACGGCGACCTGCGCGACGAGGGCGTGGCAGAAGAGGTCCTGAAGGGGGCTTCGGCCGTCGTGCATTTGGGCGCGATCGTCGGAGACGCGGCCTGCAGGGTGAACCCCGGTTTAGCGACAGCGGTCAACGTCAAGGCCACCCGACGAATCGCCCGCGCTGCGAAGCGCGCCGGTGTCCGCCGGTTTATCTACGCCTCCAGCTGCAGCGTCTACGGCCGCAGCGATGCAGTGGTTGACGAATCCTCGCCCGTCCAGGCGCTAAGTCTCTACTGCCAGACCAAGATCGAGGCCGAACGCGCCCTCCACGACCTGGCAGATTCCTCCTTTGGCCCCACCATCCTCCGGTTCGGGTCGCTGCACGGACATTCGCCGCGACCGCGTTTCGATCTGGTGGTAAATCTGCTGGCGGCCAAGGCCTCTCTCGGTGAAACGCTCACGATTTATGGGGGCGACCAGTGGCGTCCATTCCTCCATATTGACGACGCGGCCGAGACCGTGATCGCTTGCTTGCAGGCGCCCTTCGAACAGGTACATAACCAGCTGTTCAACGTCGGGTCGGATGAGCACAATCTACAGATTGGGAAGCTGGGGGTCATCATCCAGCGCCAGTTCGAAGGGGTGCAGCTGGAGCGCGTCGAAGAACAGGACTTATACAGCTATCGGGTTTCATTCGCGAAGCTGAGGCAGCGGCTCAGTCTCGAGCCCGTCCGGGGTGTCGAGAAGACCTGCGAAACGATCCGCGAGGCCTTCGCCGCCGGCCGCATCGAGGACTATCGACCACCGCGCTACCACAACGCCGCCACTCTACGCGCCCTGGCGCGCGACTGACGCAGTTACCGTGCTGCAAGCCGCCCTTACAAGTGAAGCTGCCGGCTCCTCGAAGGACCCCAGACCGGCACGAGGTTCATCGGCGCTCGCCCTCCAGTGGGTCGCCGACCCCTCAATTGACACCCCCTTGGGCGGCTCATATAATGCCCACAGATCGTCCCTTTTTTCACAGGAGCTCAAATAGCCCCCATGACTTCCCCTTCCGACGGCAGGGTCTACGACGTCACGATCATCGGAGCCGGGCCCACCGGATTGTTCGGCGCGTTCTATGCCGGCATGCGCGAGATGTCCTGCAAAGTGCTCGACGCGCTGCCCCAAGCCGGCGGCCAGATCACCGCGCTTTACCCCGAGAAATTCATCTACGACACGCCCGGTTTCTCCGCCATCCGCGGCAAGGAGTTGGTCCAGAACCTGGTCAAGCAGGCCGAGCAGTGGGACGACAACAAGCTGGTGCTGGGTCAGCAAGCCCAGACCCTAGAACGAGTGCCGCTGCCGGGCGGCGAGGACGATGAGCAGTGCTGGGCCATCGGCACGGACGAGGAAGTTCACCTGACCAAGACCGTCGTCATCGCGGCCGGCATCGGGGCCTTCCGACCCCGCAAGCTGAACAACGAAAGCGTCGACCGCTTCGAGGGCGAAGGCGTGGAATACTTTGTAACCGACCTGGAGGCCTACCGGGGCAAGCGGGTGCTGATCGTTGGCGGCGGGGACAGCGCCGTCGACTGGGCGCTGGCGACGGAGCCGCTCGCCGAGCAGGTGACCTTGATCCACCGCCGCGAGGGCTTCCGAGCCATGGAGTCCTCGCTCCGCGAAATGATGGAGTCTGATGTAGACGTGAAGATGTGGTACGAGCTCCGGCAGCTCCAGGGCGATGACGGGCTCGAACGCGCGGTGATCTTCGATAACCGCACCGACGAGGACGAGACACTGGAGGTCGACGCGGTGATCCTGGCACTGGGCTTCAAGGCCGATCTTGGACCCATCCGCAAGTGGGGGGTGGAGACGGTGGGCCGCCGCTACATCCGCGTCGACACGCGCATGGAGACCAGCCTGCCCGGCGTGTTCGCCGCCGGCGACCTGGCCCTGCACGAGGACCTGGATCCGCTCAATTTGATCGTCATCGGCTACGGTCAGGTGACGATCGCGGTCAACTACGCATACACCCTCATCAACCCCGGCGCCAATGTCTTCCCCGGCCACTCGAGCGAGAAGATGGCCGGCGCGGAGAAGGAGCAGGACTAACCCGCCCCTCTCCGACAATGGAACAGCCCCCACCGAGGCAGATCTCCATGAACGAAGCGGTTCGCCGTGCGCTGCAAACCGACCGCACCATCGACATCACAACCACGGGCCGAAGGAGCGGCGAGCCGCATCGGATCGAGATTTGGTTCCATCACGTCGAGGGGGGGATTTTCCTCACCGGCCGCCCCGGCCGGCGCGACTGGTACGCCAATCTCCTCGCCCATCCCGATTTCACCTTCCATTTAAAGCGCTCCGTGCAGGCCGACCTTCCCGCCCGCGCCCGGAGCATCACCGATGCCGGCGAAAGGCGTCGGATTTTGAGCCACATCTTGGGCCCCCACCGCGGGCAGGATGACCTGGACCGCTGGGTTGAGTCGAGTCCGCTCGTTCACGTGACTCTTACGGGCGACGAACAGGCCGGTGGCTGAAGCCCCACCCGAGGCCGCCGCCGTCGGGCTGAGACCGGACCGACGGCGGGCCATCCTCCAGGCGCTCTTCGTCACCTTTCTGTGGGCCACCTCTTGGGTGTTGATCAAGATCGGCTTGCAGGATATCCCGGCACTCACGTTCGCCGGGCTTCGTTACACGCTGGCCTTCCTGCTCCTGCTGCCGCTGGGGCTGCGGCGGCAGCATCGAGAGTCTCTCAAAGACCTGTCGCCAAGGGCCTGGTTCGAGCTCATCGCATTGGGCGTGCTGTTCTACAGCCTGACCCAGGGCGCTCAGTTCGTCGGTCTGTCCTTCCTCCCCGCCGTCACCCTCAACCTGCTGCTCAGCTTTACAAGCATCACGGTCGCCCTGTTTGGGATTCCGCTTCTGGGCGAGCGTCCAGCCGCCCGCCAGTGGGCCGGGGTCGCGCTGGCGCTTGTCGGAGCCTTGCTGTACTTCGCGCCCTTTCGCATCCCCGCCGTCCACGCACTCGGCTACGCGGCGGCGTTGGTGGGTGTCCTGGCCAACGCCAGCTCGAGCGTGCTCGGGCGTGGGATCAACCGCCGCGCCGACCTCCCCCCGCTCCTGGTCACCGTGGTGAGCATGGGGGTCGGCTCGACGCTGCTGCTGGCGGGTGGTGTGGCGTTCCAGGGCCTGCCGTCGCTGAGCTTGCGGGCGTGGGCGATCGTCGCCTGGCTGGCCGCGGTCAACACCGCTTTCGCGTTTACGCTCTGGAACCGCACTCTGCGCACCCTATCGGCCGTCGAGTCTACGATCATCAACAGCACAATGTTGATCCAGATCCCCGTGCTGGCCGTGATCTTCCTTGGGGAGACCGTCACCCCGGTCGAGGTGATCGGTCTGGTCCTCGCCGCGGTCGGGACCCTCTTGGTCCAGCTGCGCGCCCAGGCGCGTTGACTCGTGGCATGCGGGTGAGTATAGTGCTGGAGCAGGGGGGAGGTTTGGGACCACCGGAGGGGGAGGATGGCCCATCACACAGAACACCGACCGGCGAGCGAGCTGCTGCTGGTCGGCTTCTTGTTGCCACTGGGGCTTGCTCTGGCCTCACCGACCCCCCATCGGGGGAACCGGGGCGCGAACACGGCGCAATCCTTATCCGCCTCCCCCCACGCTCCGACCGGCATCGGCTTGGCGGAACCGAGCCAGACTCCATCCCCAACCTTTGAGGACGAACCATCCATTACATCCTCGTCGCCTTTCACCGAGTCGGCGACGCCCCGCGCCACAGCGGAGGCCACCGCAACCCCTTCAGGCCCGACCATCACCGCAAGCCCCAACCCCACGGCCTCCCCGGCCACGCCGACGCCGACACCCGAGTTCAGCCCCGCCCCCTCCGGGACGGTTCTGATCCACGAGGTGGCCTGGGCCGGCACCCGCGCCAGCGCATTCGATGAATGGGTAGAGCTACACAATCCGGGTCCCCAGTCAATCTCGCTGGACGGCTGGCGGTTGAGCGACAACGACGATATCCACGTCCCGCTTCAGGGAACGCTCCCGCCGTACGGTTTCTTCCTGCTCGAGCGCAGCGACGACTCGACCGTCTCCAGCCTGTCGGCCCATCAGATTTACACGGGCTCGCTTCACAATGACGGCGAAACGCTGACGCTGTTGGATCCAGATGGGAACGTTGTTGACACCGCCAACGCTGCCGGAGGCGATTGGCCCGCCGGCCAATCCGACAGTCGGGCCTCCATGGAGCGGCTGGGTGGGGATGACATCTCGGGCAATTGGGTGAGCTTCTCCGGCTCGGGCGTTCACCTCGATGTCGACGGTGAGCCGATCCCGGGCACACCGGGCGGCCCCAATTCACCCTTCCTGGTCACTCCGACCGCCCGCCCTTCGGCCAGCCCCACGCCCCGGTTCACCACCACGCCCATCGTGCCCGGCCGGGTGCTCATTAACGAGGTCGCCTGGGCAGGGTCCAAGGCCTCGGCCAGCGGCGAGTGGATCGAGCTTCATAACGCCCAGACACAGCCGATCGACGTGAGCGGTTGGCGGCTGACCGACGGCGGCGACATCAATGTGGCGCTGCGCGGCTCCATCGACGCCCTCGGATATTACCTGCTCGAGCGGACCGACGATTCGGCGGTCATCGACATCGACGCCGATCGAATCTACAGCGGCGCGCTGCGCAACTCGGGCGAGCGATTGCGGCTGCTGGCCCCCGATGGCTCAAGGGTGGACAGCGCGAACGGCGATGGGGGATCCTGGCCGGCGGGGAACGCCGACAGCCGCGCCAGTATGGAGCGGCGCGGCGGCGACGATCGAAGCGGAAACTGGGCCACCTTCACCGGGTACGGTGGATCGGGTCTCGATGCCGACGGAGGGCCGATCCAGGGCACACCGAGGGGGTCAAATTCCGTGCTCATCCCCACACCGACCCCGACGTGGATCCCAGGGCGGGTAGTCATCAACGAGGTTCTGATCCGCCCTCACTATGATTGGGAGGGCACCGGCGGCGTGACGCCGGCTGACGAGTTCATCGAGCTCTACAATCACGGTCCGGGGCACGTCTACGTGAAGGGCTGGTGGTTGGACGATGTGGAGGACGGCGGGTCCAAACCGTACGACCTGCCGGGCGTGACCCTGAGCCCTAATGGCTTCGCGGTGTTCTTCCGCTCGAAGAGCCGAGTGGCACTCAACGACGGCGGCGACACCGTCCGTTTGCTGGATCCCGACGGCCGCGTCATCGACGAGATCTCTTACCTGCGCGTTCGAGCCTACAACCTTTCCTATGGCCGCGTGCCCGACGGCACCAACTCGCTCATCTACGGGCTGTGGCCCACGCCGGGTGAGCCGAACCTGTTGTTCGAGGAGCCCGGGCTGCCGCAAGCGGGTGGGACCCCGGCCGGCTACGCCTGCGGCGCCGGCCGGGTGCCGTGGTCGCGCCTCCCGCGCCAGTCCCGCCACCCGGCGCTGCGGCGCTGGCACTGGGAATTGGGGTTGGGTGTGTGCCGCTGAGGGACCTGGGAGCGGGGTTGTTGCTCGCGCTTCGACGCTGCAAGTTGCAATGCACCCCAACCTAAATTGACCAACCTGAGCTCATCGGGGAGGTGGGCGAACGGTCTTGGTCGGAGAAAGCGAATGCTTCATGCAGGCGCGCCGCCCTCGACGGGTGAAGGGACCTGCGAGCGGATGGGTGAGCGGGATTTTGCACTTGCGTCCTTCGACGAGCTCAGGACGTTAGATCCGTTGGTGTGAAGGGGGGCATCGTATATGCGTCCCCTTCGGCGGGCTCAGTGCGTTGATGCGTGTTGGTGAGGGGGACTTACACTTGTGTCCTTCGACGAGCTCAGGACGTTAGAGGGGTTTGTGTGAGGGGGATGGCACTTGCGCCCTTCGAGAGGCTCAGGGCGTTAGATCCATGTGCGAGCGGGAGATGGTGCATTCGTCGTTACCCACTTTGCGTACCCAGGAAAGCCACTTCGATCGGTTCAGCACGCCAAATCGCGAGCCTCAAGCGTGAACAAAACCGAGCCATCCCAAGCGCGATTTCAGGATCCCTCAGGACAAGTGAATGTACCAAACACGTTGAGAAAAACGATTAAAGGATCTCGGCGTGCTCAGTGATCTCTGTGGTGCAACTTCGGCCGCGCAACCATCCCAATCAAATAGGAACGGGCGCTACGGCAGCGACGAGCGGAAGAACTCCAGCGTCCGCTCCATGAGCAGCTCCTCGCCATCGCCGTAGAAGGTGTGCGGCATCTCCGGGTATTCGAAGCACTCGACCGACTTGCCCAAATCACGCAGAAGCCCGCACAGCTCCACCGACCACTCGGGCGGCACCACTTGGTCCTCGGCGCCGTGGTGGATGCTCAGCCTCGCCCGGATCTCTTCCAGATGATAGATGGGCGAGAGGCGGCGCATGTCCTCCTCGGAGGTGTTGAGCTCTTCCCAGCCGGCCCGGCCGCCGGACCACTCCACGATCCGCTCATGGTTGCGACGCTCGTCGCCGCTCATCGACCCGTACAGCACCGCCGCCTCCACCTCGGGGTCCACCGTGATCGCGCGCAGCCCGATCCCGCCGCCCATGCTGTGCCCGAACAGCCCTTCCCATCCCGGCGCGGCCTGCTCGAACGGGCCGGGCCGGCCGGCATCCCGGCGCACAATCGCCAGCAGGTTGAGCACGTCGATCGCGTACCCGATTCGGAAGTCGTTCGGCCCGACATCCGAGGGTGGGTAGTTGCGGTAGTTCGGATGAAGCACCAGGTAGCCAGCCTGGGCCAGCTCGTCGGCGTACACGCTCGTATATGCGAGCGTGTCGTAGGCGGAGGGGTTGACGTAGCCATGAAGGACGAATGCGATCGGGAACGGCCCTTGCCCCAGCGGCACGTTCATGAACCCATACACCTGCAAGCCATCGCTGGGGTAGGTGAAGTAATGTCGTTCGAAACTGAACTCGGGCTGGGTGACTCGTTCGACCGTGAGTTCTCCTTCCCCGTAGCTCCGCGCCCGCAGATCCCCGACCGTGAGGCCCATATACGGATCCGGCGTGGCTGTTGAGGTGGGGGTCGCGGCCGCCGGGGCGGCCGGCGTCTGCGTGGCCGAGGGCATTGTCGGCGCCGGTCGGGTCGAGGTCGCCGGGACGGCGGTGTGGGTGTCGGGCTGGGCCCCTCCGCAGGCGACGAACGCCAGCCCGGCCGTCAGCGAGCCGAACATCACGAACACACGTGGCCGGGTCAACATGTCCCTCATGTGCATGGGGTGGATTCTAATCCACCCCCCGGTGCCGCTGCGCGGCTCCGCCTGCACAAACTGCCCGCGCCCCTACCCGAGGCGCGGATCTCTCCCGGCGTGGGCACGAGGGATTGCCAGGGGTTTTCATCGTGGGCGGGCGTGAGCCTTAAGCCGGTGGGGAAACCCCTGGTCGGTATCGGGGCCAGGTCCAGGCCCGCTCGACTTTAGCGCGGATTGCGAACCCGGGGTCGGACCAAGGATCAGACCATCTCGAGCGTGCCCCGCCGCTTGGCCTGCCGCTCGAACCAGCGGAACAGAGCATAGCCCACCAGGGCGTAGGCGATGCCGATCAACAGCTCTTCCATCAGGATGCCCGACACGGAGGCGAACGAGGCCCCGTCGATCAGCGCTCGAGCCGCGGCGATGCCGCGCGTGAGCGGCAGGGCGTTCGAGATCGACTGCATCCACAGCGGAAGCTTTTCCAGCGGAATGTTCGAACCGGAGAAGATAAGCAGCGCGAAGTATACGAGGTTGTTCACAAACATCACGTTGACGGTGATCAAACTGAGCGCCCCCAGCATCAGCCCGAGTCCCGAGGTGCTGAACGAGGTCACCAGGATCGTGAGCGCCAGGGCCTGCGGGTCAGTCTGAGACAGATCCAGGCCCAGCAGCAGCGCGCCGCAGGCCAAGCCAAGGGCCACGCTCACCATGCCGTCCAAAATGTGGACCGAGGCGCGCCCGACGAACATGGCCAACCGGTTGGCCGGCGTGCCGAAGAGATACGGCAAGGTGCCGTTCCAGCGGTCGCCGCCGATGCTCATCGTCACGCCGAAGATGCCGTTCATCGCCACCACGTGCACGGCGTTGCCGATGATGTAGAAATCGGCGGTATCCGCACCGGTCGCGAACGACCCCAGATAAGTGAAGAACGTGATCTGGGCCAACGGGCCGACCACCTTGGAGGCCAAGTAGGTGACAGGGCGCAGCCACGTAAACAGTGCCACGTAAGAAAGGTAGGCGCCGCGCAGGAAGAGCCGGGTGTTGACCGACAGACTACGGAGCATAGCGGGCGGCCTCTACTGGAATCCGAGCGTCGCGTCTCGGCGGGCTTTGTCGAGCATCACCCGGAAGAGCCAGGCCGAGA
>CAZFCJ010000092.1:0-13585 GCA_964517315.1 uncultured Anaerolineaceae bacterium
CCTGAAGCCTGAAGCCTGAATAAGGGCCAATGGCCGGAGGTCGCATTGCTCAGTGCGAGCCGCTCGGTCCTTTACCAAGGTTATACTTCCGATCTGAAGAACGAAAGGGCGATTGTGTCAGATCCAGAGCTTCAGATTCTCAAGCTCACCCAGGGCCCAGCCATGACCAATGCTTACCTGGTGGGCGACGAGGCCAGCAAAACCGCGGTCGTGATCGACCCGGCCTGGGACGGTGAAGCGATCCACAAGAAAGCCGAGACCCACGGCTGGCGCATCACCAATATCTGGCTGACCCACGCTCATTTCGACCACTTCGGTGGTTCGGCCGCGCTCCACGAACTGGAAATGGGTCCGATTCCGGTGGGCCTGCATCCGGGGGATCATCCGCTCTGGCGAGCGAGCGGCGGCGCGGCCTTCTTCGGCGTGCCGACGTTCGACCCAGGGCCCGAGCCGACGATCGAATTTGAACACGGAATGCGCCTGCGGCTGGGACCCCATGAATTCGACGTGCGGCACACGCCGGGCCACAGCCCGGGGCATGTCTGCCTGCGCCTGGTGGGGAGAAGCGCCGTGTTCTGCGGCGACCTGGTGTTCGCGGGGAGTGTGGGACGGACCGACGTTCCAGGTGCGGACTCGGCCGCACTGATCGAGAGCATTCGCCGCGAGATCCTGCCGCTGGCGGATGAGACGCGGCTGCTCCCCGGCCACGGTCCCGAGACCACCGTCGGCCGTGAACGGTCGTCGAACCCGTTTCTTACGGGCGATTTGGAGTAGGTCTTACGGCTGAGCGACCACGGTTTGCGAGGCCTGAACCCAAATCAGCCACTCGCGCACGGCGCCGCTCGGTTCGCTGGGGGCCATCGCCAGCACGTCGTAGGTGAGCGGGTAAGAGCGGTCTCTGACGGCCTCGGCGGAGGGCAGTTCACCCTCCACCCGCACCCGCCGAACGCCCTCCGGGAGGCCCGCCGACAGCGGCAGCAGTCCAATCGAGCCGGGGTTCTGGGCCGCCATCTGCGCCGCACGGGCCGGAGTGGGGGCCAGCAGCGCACCCGAGTGGACCGGCTGCTCATCCATGACCGCGGTCTCGAAGCGGGTTCGCAGCGGGTCCCCCTCAGGCGGGACAATCAACGCCACCGCCTCGTCGGTCTCTGAGAGCTCATCCCAGTTTTCAATTCGGCCCGTGAACAGGGCGCGCAATTGGTCGAAGTCCAGATCGCGCAGGCCGATCCCCTCGTGCACGATGAACGTCAGCGCGTCGTGTCCCAATGGAGTGACGAACCAGTCCTCGGGAACCGGTGGAAGGTCGATCACCAGGGTCGCCCGCCCACGCTCGACGTGACGCCGGGCGTCCTCGCTGCCCATGGCCACCAGGTCGAATGGCAATGGACCCTGATCCCGTAGGTAGGCTTGACCCAATGCGTAGGCGAATGGCCCCGCCGAAGGGCTGACGTGCACGATCGGGATGGGTGCCCGAGTTGGCGTCGGGGTCTCACCCGGCCCGCACGCCGAGAGCAGAAGGAGGAGACAGGCCCCGAGCAGGGATCGTGTCCATCGGCCCGGGGCTTCAAAGAAGCGCATCGGCGAGGAGCCCGGCCAGGCCCACGATCGTGCAGTAGACGATGAATACGGTCAGCGGCCGCCGGGACAGGTAATCCAGCAGCCAGCGGATGGAAAGGTATCCGACCGCGACCGCGCCCAGAAAGCCGACGGCGAGAGGTGCCAGCTGGGCGCTCGCGTCGGGCGCTTCAGCCAGGTCGAGCAGGGCCAGACTCCCGGCGCCGAGCATGATGGGGATGGACATGAGAAACGAAAATCGGGCCGCCGAGGCGCGCTGCAGGTGGCGGCTCATCCCGCCCGCGATCGTGGCTCCGGAGCGAGAAACCCCGGGGAACAGGGCCAACGCCTGGGCGGCGCCGATCCACAGCGCGTCCAGCCATGTCGCCTGCTCGACTTCCCGGGTCCTTGAACCGATTCGTTCGCTGGCGGCCAAGAGAGCGGCGGTGACCAGAAGGAAAAAGCTCACCGCGCCGGGGTCGCTGAACGCCCGTTCAACCTGGCCTTTGACGAGGATCCCGGCGACCGCCGCCGGTACGCTGGCTAGCAGAAGCAGCCACGCCAGGCGGCCCTCGGGGCGGGCAAACGGACGGCCGTGCAGCAGGTCGGACAGCGCCGCCCCCACGAAAGTCCTGAGGTCAGCCCGGAAGTACGCGATCACCGCCACCAAGGTTCCCCACTGGACCAATACGTCGAAGATGAACGCCGGACCGGGGTCGAGCTGCCACCCCAGGGCCCAGGGCACGAGCACTAGGTGGGCTGAGGAGGAGATCGGAATGAATTCGGTTGCACCTTGGACCACCCCGAGAAGCAGGGCTTGCGGCAGAGTCACGGTCAGGTCTGCGGCGCGCGGTGTTTGCTGTAGCTGTTGAGGAAGGAAGCAGCGAAAGCCTGGGCTTTGCCCGCGAGGATCGCCCGGCGCAGGTCCTCCGTCAGCTCGATCAGGGTGTGCAGGTTGTGGAGGGACAGCAGCGTCGCCGAGAGCATCTCGCCGGCGACGATCAGGTGGCGCAGGTAGGCCCGGCTGAAGTGCTGGCAGGTGTAGCAGGTGCAGTGCGGATCGATCGGTCGGGGGTCGTCGGCGTAAGGCGCGTTGCGCATGTTCATCCGCCCCTGGCGGGTCATGGCGGCGTCATTGCGGGCCAAACGCGTGGGAAGCACGCAGTCAAAGAAATCCACGCCTCGAACCACCGCCTCGACCACGTCGTCGGGCGCGCCGACCCCCATCAGATGGCGGGGCCGTTCACGAGGCAGGTGTGGCTCGAGGGCGTCGAGCACGGCGTACATTTCCTCCTTCGACTCGCCCACCGAAAGGCCGCCGATGGCGACTCCGGCCACCTCCAAGCCCGAGATGAAGCGGGCCGATTCGGCGCGCAGGTCCCGGAAGATCCCGCCCTGCACGATACCGAACAGGGCCTGGTCGTCGCGGCGCTTCGCGGCCACGCAGCGCTCGGCCCAGGCGTGGGTCCTCCGGGTCGCCTCCTCGACGTAATCTCGGTCGTAGGGTGCTGGGCATTCGTCGAGGGCCATGATGATGTCGGCTCCGAGCTGTTCCTGGAGCGCAACGGCCTTTTCGGGGGTGAAGCGGTGCTCGCTGCCGTCGAGGTGGGAGCGGAACGTCACGCCGTCGGCGTCGATGACCCGGCGGTCGGCGAGCGAGAACACCTGAAATCCGCCGGAGTCGGTCAAAATGGGTCCCTCCCATCCCATGAAGCCGTGCAGCCCACCCAGTTCGGCGATGACCTCGGCGCCTGGGCGCAGATACAAGTGATAGGTGTTGGCGAGGATCAGTTGCGGGCCGAGCTCGTCGAGCTGACGCGGCGTGAGCGCTTTCACCGTGGCCTGCGTCCCGACGGGGGCGAAGGCCGGGGTGTGAATCGGACCGTGCGGCGTGCGGAAGGTGCCCGCCCGTGCGGGGCCATCGACGGCCTCGAGTTCAAACGAGAAACTCCCGTCCTCCATCACACGAGTATCCTGGGGCGCATCGGGGGCGTATGGCATCGGCCGCGGATTATACCCTCCGAGGGAAGGCATTGTCATCCACAAGGCGGACGGCTTATACTCGGCTCGATATGCACGCAGCTGACGGCCTGTCCAACTGGCTCGAAATCGACCTGGACGCCATCGCCGAGAACATCCGGCGAATGCGCGCGATCGTCGGGGTCCAACTGATGGCCGTGGTCAAGGCCAACGGCTACGGCCATGGCCTGGTCCCGGTGGCGTGGCGGGCTTTCGAGGCGGGGGCCAGCTATTGCGGCGTCGCCCGCCTGGATGAGGCCATCGAGCTGCGCGGGGCCGGAATCGACTCCCCGCTGCTCGTCTTGGGCGAAACGCCAACGACGCGCTTCCGGGACGCGATCGCGTCCCGCGTCTCCTTTTCAGTGTTTCGCCACGACCATGTGGAGGCGCTGCGGTCGGCCCTGGAGGGAGGGGAAGACGAGGCCCGCGTGCACCTCAAAGTGGATACGGGTATGAGCCGCCTGGGCGCGGATGTGGACCGGGCCTTCGCACTGCTGCGCGAGCTGCACGCCCTCGAGCGGGTGCAGGTCGAGGGGCTGTTCACGCATTTCGCCCGTGCCGATGAGCCCGAAGTGGGGACCACCGAACAACAGGAGCGCGCGTTCACCAGCCTGTTGGACGAGATCACCAGCGGCGGCATGCGCCCGCCGCTCGTCCACGCGGCCAACTCGGCCGCGGCGCTCACCCGTCCCGGTTCGCGCTTTGACATGGTCCGGCCGGGCATCGCGCTCTACGGACTTGACCCTTCCGATCGGGTGCCCCTTCCGGATGGCTTCCGGCCTGCGCTGCGTTGGAAATCGCGCCTGAGTCAGATTCGCGAGATTTCGCCCGGCACGGGGGTCAGCTACGGCCACGCCTACGCGGCGGAGGGGCATGAGCGGATCGGCGTCGTGCCGGTCGGCTACGGGGACGGCTACCGCCGGATGCAGGGGAACGAGGTGCTGGTGCGGAGCGTGGGCGTTCCGGTGCGGGGCCGCGTGTGCATGGATCAAGTCATCGTCGATTTGACCGGCGTGCCCGAAGCCCAGGTCGGGGATGAAGTCGTGCTCGTCGGCCGGCAAGGGGAGTCCGCCATCGAGGTCGACGACCTGGCCGCCCGCTGGAATACCCTCAACTACGAGGTGGTGTGCGGTCTGGGGGAGCGGGTTCCGCGACTGTACATGGAGTGAGATTGCTGTGGGTTTCGGACGGCGAGAAACCGGGATGGGAGTGGTAGAATAGGGCCACAAACGAACTCGCCTCGGGGAGAGTCCCGATGAACGGGCACCGAAGGGGCAAGTTGCGCGCACATGGTGCTAGCGTGCAGCGAAACTCTCAGGTAAAAGGACCCGAGCGAGGTCTGCCTCTGGAAAGTGATTAGACACCGAAGGGGCAAGCCGCCTCAGGGCGGCGAATCTCTCAGGTCTTGGACAGAGGGCGCACACCTTTATGGCGTGCGCCCTTTTTGCTTCGTGGGCCGGACAACGAGTCAAGGAGCGGATCATGAACTTTCCCGAAGACCTGAAATACACGGACAACGATGAGTGGATCCGGGTGGAGGGGGACACGGCGACCGTGGGCATCAGCGATTACGCCCAGGATCAGTTGTCCGACGTCGTGTACGTCGAAGTTCTCGAGGACTCAGGAACGACCCTGGACCAGGGTGAGGCGTTCGCCGTCGTGGAGAGTGTGAAGGCGGCCGCCGACGTTTACATGCCGGTTGGGGGAGAGATCATCGAGGTCAACGACGGTCTGACCGACGCTCCAGAGCTGGTGAACAGCGATCCCTACGGCGAGGCCTGGTTCCTCAAGCTGAGCATCTCGGACAAGTCCCAATTGGAAGATCTGATGGATGCCGAAGAATACGCTGCCTACTGCGAGGAGCGAGGGACCTGATGACGTTCATTCCCCATACCGAATCCGACCGGCGGGAGATGCTCCAGGCGATCGGCGTCGCCTCGGTGGAGGAGCTCTTCGCCGATGTGCCGGAGAGCCTGCGTTTTCCTGAGCTGGACCTTCCGTCGACGATATCGGAGATGGAGGTGCTGGACGAGCTGCAGGCGCTGGCCGACCAGAATGTGGACGCCCACAAGTTCGGATCGTTCCTCGGGGCCGGCGCGTATGACCATTTCATCCCCTCCGTCGTGCGCGAGCTGTTGAGGCGGGGCGAATTCTACACCGCCTATACACCCTATCAACCTGAAGTCTCACAGGGAACCCTGCAGGCCATCTTTGAGTTTCAAAGCATGATCTGCCATCTGACCGGAATGGAGGTGGCCAACGCCTCCGTCTATGACGGCGCCACCGCGCTGGCCGAGGCGGTGAATATGGCGCTCACCCACCATCGCTCCGAACGGAATCGGGTGGTGATGGGCCCTACGATCCACCCCCAGTACCGGGAGGTCGTCGAGACGTATATGCGCGGCAACGAGGTCGAGATCGTCGGCGAGGATATGTTCCGGCAGGGGCCCGAGGCGCTGGCGGAGTTGGTGAACGAGGACACCGCCATTGTGGCCGTCCAGTATCCGGATTTCCTGGGGCATATCAACGATTACGCGCCGGTTGGCGAGCGCGCCCGGGAGGTCGGTGCGCTGTTCTGTGTGGTTGTCAACCCGATCGCGCTGGGGCTGCTCAAGCCGCCCGGGGAGTTCGGGGCCGACGTCGTGGTGGGGGAAGGGCAGCCGCTCGGGATCCCGCTCTCCTA
Organism: uncultured Anaerolineaceae bacterium; assembly: GCA_964517315.1. Taxonomy (GTDB): domain Bacteria; phylum Chloroflexota; class Anaerolineae; order Anaerolineales; family E44-bin32; genus DASWJQ01. The sequence continues at coordinate 6,257 of CAZFCJ010000092.1, forward strand.
TGGCGGTCCGTACCTGGGTCTCTTCGCCACGAAGGAGGAGTTGGTCCGCAGGATGCCGGGCCGATTGGTAGGAGAGACGACCGACGTGCGCGGTCAGCGAGGTTACGTGCTCACGCTCACCCCGCGCGAGCAGCACATCCGCAGGGCGCGCGCGACCTCCAACATCTGCACCAATCAGGGACTGATGGCCCTGGCGGCGACCGTCTACCTGTCCGCGCTGGGGAAGCATGGACTGCGGCGGGTGGCCGAGCTCTGCTATCACAAGGCGCACTATCTGGCCGAACGCATCGACGAACTGGAAGGTTTTTCCCTGTGGAACAAGCGCCCATTTTTCCACGAGTTCGTGGTCGAGGCGCCGGCGTCGATCCCGGCGCTCAACCAACGCCTGCTCGAAAAGGGGATGATCGGCGGCTACGACCTCGGCGCTTGGCGTGATGAATTTCAGAACCACATGCTTCTCGCGGTGACCGAGACCAACACGCGCGACGGGCTCGACCTATTCATCGATTCATTGGCGGAGGTCGCCCTTGACTGAACCGCTGATCTACGACATATCGTCGCCGGGGCGCACAGGGGTCTCACTGCCGAAGAACGATGTGCCGGAGGCCGAGCTGCCGGAGGACTTCCGACGCGATGATCTGCCGCTGCCGGAGGTCTCCGAGCTCGACGTTGTGCGGCATTTCGTGCGCATCTCTCAGCTCAACCACGCCATCGACACCGGCTTCTATCCTCTCGGATCCTGCACGATGAAGTACAACCCCAAAGTGAACGAGGAGGCGGCCCGGCTGCCGGGATTTGCGTTGACTCATCCGCTCCAGCCGGTCGAGAGCGTTCAAGGCAATCTGGCTCTCATGTTCCGGGTGCAGGAGTGGCTGAGAGAGATCGGAGGCTTTGACGCAGTCTCTCTTCAGCCTGCGGCCGGGGCCCACGGCGAGCTGACCGGGATCTTGATGATCAGGGCCTACCATACGAACAAGGGCGACGCCGACCGCACCAAGATTCTTATTCCCGATTCGGCGCACGGCACCAACCCCGCCTCGACCAGTATGAGCGGTCTGGAGGTGGTCGAACTGCCTTCGGACGAGCGGGGCAATGTGGACCTCGAGGCGCTGCGCCGGGCCTGCGACGACACCCTGGCCGGGTTCATGCTCACCAACCCGAACACCCTGGGTCTGTTCGAAGAGCACGTCCAGGAAGTGATCGATCTGGTTCACGAGGCGGGTGGATTGGTCTATGGGGACGGCGCCAACATGAACCCGCTGCTGGGGGTTGTGCGGCCCGGTGACCTGGGCTTTGACGTGCTGCACTACAACCTGCACAAGACCTTCTCTACGCCCCACGGGGGAGGCGGGCCGGGCTCGGGCGCCGTCGGCGCCCGAGGGCCGCTGGCGGATTACCTGCCCGCCCCGCTCGTGGAGAGGACCGAGGGGGCCGAAGGCCACATGTACAGACTTAAGGCGCCCTCGAAGACGATCGGCAGGGTTAAGGCATTTCACGGCCATTTCGGTATGGCCGTCCGGGCCTATGCCTACCTGAGAATGCAAGGGCCGGAAGGCCTGAGATCGATCGCCGACCACGCCACGTTGAACGCCAACTACCTCCGGGTCAGGCTGCGTGACGCTTATCATGTGCCGTACGATCGGGTGTGCATGCACGAGTTTGTCGCCGAGGGCCGGTGGGACGATGCTCCGGAAGTGCGGGCGTTGGACGTCTCCAAGCGCCTCATGGATTTTGGATTTCATCCCCCCACCAATTACTTCCCGTTGATCGTGCACGAGGCGCTGATGATCGAGCCGACCGAGACCGAGTCGAAAGAGACGCTGGACGCGTTCATCGACGCCATGCGTCAGATCGCGCGGGAAGCCCGCGAGGACCCGGACCTGCTGCACGGTGCGCCACACGAAACGCCGTTTGGCCGCCTGGATGAGGTCCAGGCCGCGAGGCAGCTGGTTCTGTGCTGCGAACCGGTCCCCGCCGAGCGGGTGGCCCAAGCCTGAGTCACCCGCCGGAGGTGGAGGCGCACGGCCCGTGGTCGCCGTGTGCCGGGCGTCGATCGGCCGGTGCGCAGCGATCGGTTGTTCTCGGCAAATAAGGGGCCGCGGCTGCGCCCCGCTTGGTCCGGTATCACCGGCTTGGCATCTCACCGGTCGCGTAAAGAAGGGCCCCGCCCACAGTGGGGAACCGCTCGCTGAGCCTTTCTTGAGCTGAGCGGACTTGCAGCCCAACCTTCCCCTGAGCTATGCTTACACTGGGTCCGTTCCGCCTATTGCGCTTCTCGCGCCTTATCCTTCTAAGGTTCCAGGTGCGCGAAATCCGGCGTGCACCCCGTGGAAGCGGGATCGATTCATGGCGCAACATGGTTACCTGGTCATCTCCGACATCAGCGGCTACTCGAAGTTCCTGCGCGACACCGAATTGGACCACGCCCGCGAATCGCTCTCCGATCTGCTCAACCTGCTCGTGGATCAAACCCGTTCTCCACTGCGCATCGTCGAATTGGAGGGCGATGCGGTGTTCTCCTTTGCGCCAGCGAACGAGGTGCGGACCGCCGAGACGCTGACCGGCATGATCGAGGACGCCTACGTTGCCTTCCGGCGGGCGCTGAACTTGATGGTGATCAACACCACCTGTACCTGCAAAGCCTGCCGCCTGTTGCCCACGCTGGACTTAAAATTCTTCATCCACTTCGGATCCTATGCGCGCCAGCTGGTGGCGGACCATCGTAAGCTGCTGGGAAACGATGTCAACTTGATCCATCGCCTGCTGAAGAACTCGGTGTCCGAGGGCACCGGGTTCAAGGCCTACGCCGCCTACACTGAACCCGCGCTCGAAGAGCTGCGGCTGGATCGGGCAGTAGAGGGCTTCGTGGCGCATGTCGAGTCCTATGACGACATCGGTCAGGTGGAGATGTCCGTCAAGGACATGCACGGGGTGTGGGAGCGTGCGCGGGACAAGTTCCGCGTCCGAGTCAGCGAAGCGGAGGCGGCCGACGTAAATGAAGCGCACTTCTCCCTGCCCCCGGAAGAACTGTGGTCGTATGTCACGGATCCCGTGACGCGCAGCGTGTTCCTCAACTCGGATTGGCAGGAACTCGAGGTACCTGCGCAGGGCGGCGTAGGCCGGGGGGCAACCTATGTCTGCGCGCACGGGCGAGCCCGGCTGCTGCACACAATCGTGGATTGGGAGCCTCCAAAGAGCTACACGATTCGAGGCACGGTTCATTTCCCGAAGACGACGTTGCTCTCAACGCTCGAGCTGGTCCCCGAGGGCGACCGCAGTCGCCTGCGCATGATCTCCGGTTCCGCCCACGGCCCATTCCTGCTGCGGAAGCTCACCGACCTGATCATGAAGAGTGCAGGCCCGAGCGCGTTCGACAAAGGGGTCCACGCGCTGAAGCAGCGCATCCGCCTTGATCGAGAAGGACCAGCGCTTGATGATGGCGTAGCCTAAGAAGAGGGGCAGGTGGCACTCAACCCGTCGCCCATATCGCTGGACAGGGCGGCGAGTGTAGAATTGAAATGACACCACAAGAAACCTGCGCGCTCCAGCCATCTAACCGGTGCTGCCCCACAGCCTGCAATGGTGAATGAGATGCCCCAAGACGGATATCTGGTGATCTCCGACATCAGCGGTTACTCGAAATATCTGCACGAGAGTGAGCTCGACCACGCTCGGGATTCCCTCAACGATCTGCTCAATCTGCTCGTCGAGCACACCCGTTCGCCGCTGCGGATCGTGGAGCTGGAGGGCGACGCGGTCTTTTCGTACGCGCCGGCCGAGGAAGTAACGAGCGCCGGCATCCTGACGGGGATGGTCAAGGACTGCTACGTGGCGTTCCGCCGCGCCCTGGACCTGATGGTGATCAACACCACCTGTGACTGCAGAGCCTGCCGTCTGCTGCCCACACTGGACCTGAAATTCTTCGTCCATTACGGCTCGTTCGCCCGCCAAAAAGTGGTCGATCATCATAAATTGGTGGGCAACGATGTCAATCTGATCCACCGTCTCTTGAAGAACTCGGTCTCGGAAACGACCGGCCTGCAAGCCTACGCCGCCTACACGGAATCGGCGGTCGAGCAGCTGCGCCTGGACCGAGCGGTGGAAGGTCTTGTCTCCCACGCGGAGATTTATGAGGACGTGGGTGAAATCGGCATGTGCGTCAAGGACATGCATGGGATATGGAAACAGGCGCGCGATCGTAATCGCCTGCGCATCACCGACCCGGAGGCGGACGGGGTGTGGGAGGCGGAGTTCTCGCTGCCTGTAGAGGAGATGTGGCGATATGTCACCGATCCGGTGACGCGCAATATTTTCTCACAATCGGATTGGCAGGAGCTGGAGCGGCGGCCCGACGGCGAAGCCGGACCCGGCGCGACCTACGTATGCGCGCACGGGGACAGCAAAGTCTTGCAGACGATCGTGGACTGGGAGCCGCCTCGCTCGTACACGATTCGAACCAGGCTGCCTTTCCCTGTCACCTGTCTCTATACCACCGAACTTGTGGCCGAGGGGGAGGGCACGCGCCTGCGGATGCTCTCGGGCCAGGCCAGAGGTCCGCTGCTGTGGCGGCAAGTTTGGCTTTGGATCGGCACGCGAATGTTTACCTCGAGGTTCCAGAAGGGTGTCCATGTGCTCAAGCAGCGCATTCGGCAGAATCATGAGGGGGATCTCTTCAGCGGACATGCTCCTTCGGCCGGTGAGGATGACTGATCCAGTCGATCAGCGCTTCCCCCTCGAAGACTATGAACGCGCCCGCGATCGCGAGCGCGCTCATAAAGGAGGATGATGATTGCCCCGGGGCCCCTAAGCCCAAGGCCTTGTTGTTCTCGGATTTGAAACTAGACTAACAAGCGGGGCTCAACAAAAGCTGAACACGCGCGAACGTATCTGGAAGACGCCCGCTCGGGTTGAGCGGGCGCTGACGCGTGGATGGTGTACAATCATTCGTCCCTATGGCGAAAGAACTGAATATCACGGAACATGAAGCCATCAGGCCGCGCACGGCCGCGCGCCCCACTGTTGAGGTCCACCTGCCTGACGGAAGGATCCTGGAAGGGCCACGCGGCGGCCGGCTTCAGGCGTTCATGTTGGAAATTGAGGACGCACCTGCGCCGGTCGTCGGCGGGATCGTCAACGGCGTGCTCAAGGAGCTCACATATCCGATCGAGATCGAAGCCCGCGTTCGTCCGGTCACGATGGCCGAGGCGGACGGCATGCGAATATATCGGCGCTCTCTCACGTTTTTGCTGGCCACGGCGTTCGAGGAGATCATCTCCGACGGGCGCTTGAATGTGGATCACTCGGTGTCGTCAGGAGGATACTTCTGCGAGGTCAGCGGCCGTGATCCGCTGTCTGAACGCGAGCTGGGAAGCATCGAGGCGCGGATGCGGGAGCTGGTCGATCAGGACCTGCCTTTCGCCAAAACCAAGGTTCCGCTGGAAGAAGCGATTGAGACCTTTCGGGAGAAGGGGCTGCACGACAAGGTCCGCCTGCTGGCTCACCGCGACAAGCCCACCATGGTGATCTATCAGCTGCTCGATCACCGCGACTACCATCACGGCTATATGGTCCCCAGCACCGGCTACCTCAAGTGGTTTTCGCTCGACGCCACAAGCGACGGGTTCACATTGCGCTTCCCGCGCCGGCATCGGCCGACAGAGCTGCTTCCGCCGCCTCAGTACCCAAAGCTGCTGGCCACGTTCCGCCGCTACGGCGATTGGCTGGAAACCCTGGGCGTTGGCAACATCGGCGCCCTTAACGAGGCACTGGTCGCCAAGCGCGGCCGGGAGATCGTTCTGGTCGCCGAAGCGCTCCACGAGCGGCGGATTGCCGAGATCGCACGGCAAATCGCCAAGATGAAGAACGGCTCCCGGTTGGTGCTCGTCGCAGGGCCGTCGGCGTCGGGCAAGACGACGTTTGCAAAACGGCTTTCGATCCAGCTGCTGGCGCTGGGTCTTTCCCCTTACCCGGTTGAACTGGACAATTTTTTTGTCGACCGCAGCGAGACCCCCCGTGATGAGGCTGGCGAGCTCGACTACGAGTCCCTCCATGCGCTTGACATCCCGCGCCTGAACCACGACTTGAAGAGGCTGATCGAGGGAGAGAAGGTCCAGCTGCCGGAATATGACTTCATCAGCGGCGAGCAGATGGACGGGAAGGTGGCCCAGCTCGACGCGGATCAGATCATCATTTTGGAGGGGATCCACGGGCTCAATCCCGAGCTGCTGCCCGACATCCCTCCTCAGCAGTCGTTCCGGGTTTACGCCTCCGCGCTCACCCAACTCAATTTGGACAGCTACAATCGGGTGTCCACCACGGACACGCGACTCTTGCGGCGAATCGTTCGCGATGCGCAGCAGCGTGGCTACTCCGCCGCCGAAACGATCCAGCGCTGGGAATCGGTGCGCAGAGGCGAGAAGCGCTACATCTTCCCGTACCAGGAAAACGCCGATGTGATGTTCAACTCGGCGCTGGTCTATGAGGGCGCGGCGTTGGCTCCGCTGGCCGAGCCGCTGTTGCGCCAGGTCAGCTACGGCACCCCGGAGCACGTGGAAGCCAAACGGCTGCTGGCGTTCCTGCGTTGGTTCCTGCCGATCGATCCGGATCTCATCCCCGACAACTCGATCCTGCGCGAATTCATCGGCGACTCCATCCTGAGTGAATTCACGCCCTGGAAGCCCCCCAGAAACGCCTCTTAAACAGCGACGCGTCCGGCCGGAGACCTCCTCATGAGACCGAGCGCATACAAACCCGAGAAATTGGCCATCGTCGGCGCGGGTACGATGGGATCAGGGATTGCACTCGTGGCCCTGCTGTCAGGACTAGAGGTCGGCTTGCAGGATGTCTCGGCCGAGATGCTGGAGCGGGCACAGTCCTACCTGGAAAAGTACTTGGAGCGCAAAGACCGGCTGGAGGCCATGCAGAACGTCCTGCTCACAAACAGGATCAATGACCTGGCCGACGCTGACGTGTGGGTTGAGGCCGTCCCGGAAGACCTGAAGTTGAAAAGAGAAATCTTCGCAGCTATGGAGGCGGTTGCCAAGAAAGACGCGGTGCTGGCCACCAACACCAGCACGCTGTCGGTCACCGAGATCGCAGCCGCGGTGGAGAGGCCTGGCCGGGTGGTCGGCATGCATTTTTTCAATCCCGCCGCCGTGCTCCCGCTCGTCGAAGTCGTGCGGGCAGCGGCGAGCGAGCCCGGGTCGATTGAGCGAGCGGTGGTCACGGCCGAGGCCTTGGACAAGACACCGGTGGTCGTGGAAGATTCGCCCGGATTCATCGTGAACCGGGTGGCGCGCCCTTTCTACGGCGAGGCGCTGCGCCTCTTGG
>CAZFCJ010000093.1:0-5115 GCA_964517315.1 uncultured Anaerolineaceae bacterium
GAAAACGATAGCGGCATCCTCTTCGCCCGAAACCGCTACCATCCGGATTACGGCGATCGAGTTGCCTTCCTCAGTCTTTCCCCCCGCGCGACCTCATACACGGGGGATCGGACCACATTCCTGGGCAGAAATGGATCGCCCTCGGCGCCACAAGCGATGGGCCGTGTCCGGCTCGCCCGGCGGACCGGGGCGGGACTCGACCCGTGTGGCGCCGTCCAGACCCGGCTGGAGTTGGAGCCGCGCGAGACGGTGTACCTGATCGGAATGCTGGGCGAGGCCGAGGACGAAGAGGCCGCACGTGAACTTGTCGGTCACTACCAGGAGCGGTTGGCCGTTGACGCCGCCCTCTCACGATCCAGGGAGTGGTGGGACCAAACGCTCGGCACACTGCAGGTGGAAACCCCTGAGATGTCGGCGAATCTGATGCTCAATCGCTGGCTTCGCTATCAAAGCCTGTCCTGCCGGATGTGGGCCCGATCGGCCTTCTACCAGAGCGGAGGCGCGTTCGGGTATCGTGATCAGCTGCAGGACTCCTTAGCATGGATCCTCACGAGGCCGGACCTGACGCGCGAGCAGATCCTCAAATCCGCCCGACACCAATTCGCAGCCGGGGATGTTCAGCACTGGTGGCATCCCCCCTCAGACGCCGGGATTCGTTCGCGCATTTCCGACGATTTGCTGTGGTTGCCCTACGCAACTGCGACCTACGTGCAAATGACGGGGGACGTCGGCATTCTGGAAGAACGGATCCCCTTCATGGACGGGCCGGAGCTCGCACCTGACGAGCATGAAGTCTTCCTTCAGCCGACGGTGAGCGATGAGGAGGGGACTTTGTTCGACCACTGCCAGCGAGCCGTGGCACGGGGTCTGACAGCCGGACCCAACGGGCTGCCGTTGATCGGAACCGGAGACTGGAACGACGGCATGAACCGGGTCGGGGCCGGTGGAAAGGGCGAGTCGGTGTGGCTGGCCTGGTTCCTGGTCGACGTGCTGCATGGGATGGCCGAGCTTTCGAACCGCGCGGGCGAGGAGGAGGCGGCACGGAGTTACCTTGAGCGGGCCCAGTCACTCTTGGAGACGATCGACCGCGAGGCCTGGGACGGCGCATGGTATCTGCGAGCGACCTTCGATTCTGGGAATCCGCTGGGTTCTTCGAGCAACGCAGAATGCTGGATCGACTCGCTGCCTCAATCGTGGGCGTGGATCGCCGGTGGAGGCGATCCGAGGCGGGCGGAGAGTGCGCTGGAATCGGCGTGGCGCCATTTGGTCCAACTCGACAATCGCCTGGTGTTGCTCTTCACTCCACCGTTCGACCGGATCGAACCGTCGCCGGGCTATATTCGTGGCTATCCACCTGGAGTGAGGGAAAACGGCGGGCAGTACACGCACGCCGCGGTGTGGCTCGCGATGGCGCTCGCCCGCAGCCGCGACGGCGGACGGGCTGTAGAGCTGCTGCGCTTGCTCAACCCCATTGAACATGCCCGCGACATGATGGGCGTCGAACGCTACAAGACCGAGCCCTACGCGGTCGCGGCCGATGTCTACCGGTTGGCCAGCCGGCTCGGACAAGGCGGCTGGAGCTGGTACACGGGTTCCGCCGCATGGATGTACCGGGTGTGGGTCGAGGAAGTCCTCGGGCTCAAAGTCCGTGGCGATTATTTCTACCTCGACCCCACGATTCCCGAAACCTGGAGCGGGTTCAAGATCCGCTACCGCCATGAGCAGGCGGTCTACTGGATCGAGGTCGTCAACCCTCAGGGGGTGAGCCACGGCGTCGCGCTGACGAAGTTGGACGGGCGCACACTGCCTGATGGTCGCATCCCGCTCAATTCCCGGCCGATCAAGCATAAGGTCGTCGTCAAGCTGGGTAGGATGGAGTTGTAATCCAGCTCCATGGTGGGGCCTCACTGGCGACGACGAGACTGGATGTGACCCCGACGCCGGCCGGCTCGTTCACCGTCGGGACTTAACGCGACGCTGATCAACCCACCCTCATGACCGGTCTGTGTGGACAGTAGCCCGCCGGTTCCCGCGTTCCAAACTCTGGCCGTGCCGTCCATCAACAAATTCATTCGACGAGTTGGGGAGAAGGTTGTCCCTCCTGAGCGAGCTCCATCATGTGGGTTCAGCGGCCGTTTCACTGCAAGCCTCGGAGGTGAAAGACGCCCGGGTCCCGCTCCTCGGAGCCAGAGTCGTCTGGATTTCTTCGGAAATCGAAACCCAAGGACGGTCCATCGACCGCGGATTCGTGGATTGCAACAAGTCGCTCCTGCTGTCGATCTCCATGACCGTCGGTGATTCTCGTTCGACTTGGAGCTCGAAGGCATGGAGCTGGACGAACGTCGGAAGACCGGGAGTCTGAATCATTGGTGTACACTTTAGCTACATTTCTAAGGGAGGTCACCAACGCTCATCCTGGCCGTCGCCGGGTCAGCGTTCCGCGACGAACATCTGTGTGCCGGAGCCGCCATCACTAGCTTTTACCCGACCGCTGATGTCAGCCTGCACACGCCTGAGGTGGTAAGTGTGAAGGCCGGGATCGAGTCGCAGCTGTTCTGGAGCGAAGGCAGCCATCCCTTGAGTTTCATGGGCAGAGGTTGAAATGGAATCCTGGGCCGGCCGCGTGCTGAGCAAGGTCCGCATTGAGCGGCTGATCGGTCGCGGCGGCATGGCGGACGTGTACCTTGGTTGGCACACCACCTTGAACCGCCCCATGGCCGTCAAGCTGCTGCATCCCCATATGACGGGCGATGCGGAGGTTAGGCGGCGGTTTCGCGACGAAGCTCAGGCGGTCGCCGCCCTGCGCCATCCGAATATCGTTCAGGTGAACGATTTTGATGTCGCCGAAGACCGCCCCTACATCGTCATGGAGCTTCTGGAGGGGATGTCTTTGGCGGACTACCTGAGAGGGCTGCATGGGGCGGGGCAGAGCCTGCCGCTGAAGACCGTCCTACGCATCATGGACCTGCTGACCGGCGCGCTGGATTACGCGCATGGGCGGGGCATCGTGCATCGCGATGTCAAGCCGGCCAACATCATCCTCAGAGCGGATGACAGTCAAATCCGTCCTCCGGAGCCGCTGGGTCCCGATGTCGAGCCGGTGCTGACCGACTTCGGGGTGGCGAGGATCGCCAGCTCCACGACTCCCACCGCCTCGGGCACGATCCTGGGAACGCCCGCTTACATGAGCCCCGAGCAGGCGCGCGGCGATCCGGTGGACTCGCGTTCCGATATCTACTCGGTCGGCATCATCCTTTACGAAATCTTGGAAGGGCGGCCGCCATTCGACCCCGAGACGGACACCCCGGCCTCTATTCTGTTCAAGCAGGTCAACACAGATCCTCCTCCGCTCAAGAATGTCCCGCTGGCGATTCAGCAGGTGGCCATGACGGCGTTGGCCAAGAACATGGACGCTCGCTACCAGAAGGCGGGCCAATTGAGCCGGGATCTGCGCGCCGCCATCGAGGCCATGCCCGAAGAGGCTACATCCAGGCCCCGCCCTACCCAGCATGGGGTCCAAGCTCCCGCACCTGCCTCCACCCCCCGGTTCAGGCTGGCTCAAGTTCCGTGGACGCACCCCTTGATCATATTGGCGGGGCTGGCACTGGCTGTTTTGGTGCTCGTCGGGGGCGCGGCTCTCGGCGGCCAGCTGGTGCCGATCACGCCCGAAATGGGATCCGCTCCCATTGCCACGACTGAAGCTGCAGCGGCAAGCTCTGATCGGGCGACCCCTACGGCGCAGCAGGGCAGCGGAACCGAAGAGGTACCGGCCACAGCCACCAATCAGGGACCCGTTCAGGAAGGGCCGGCCGGGATGGCACGGGTCCAAGACAGCACCCTCACCGTGAGGCTGCTCAACGTCGAGGCCGCGCCGGAGGGGGAGTCTTATCACGCGTGGCTGCTCGCCGATCAGCCGTCCCAAGCGGTCAACCTCAACCGCGATGGCAGCGTGGACTGGGCCGGTCATCAGCTGCTGATTTCGTACACACAGCCCGAGTCCGTCCATCTGTTCGAAGCGTACCGTCAATTTGTGGTGAGCCTCGAGCCACGGGGCTCGCTGCTGGCGGAGCCGAGCCGCGTGGTCTACCGGGGCGAAATCGGCGAACAAACGTCCTCACTTGTCCGATTGGTGGCTGAAGAGCATCCCGGCGACCCGCTCTCCGCCAACCTGCCCGACTACATTGCGCTTCAGGCCAATCATTTCTCCAGTCACGCCGGTTTTGCGCTGGACGGGTTGGAGGAAGGCGATTTCGGTGCGGTCAAGCTTCACACCGAGCACGTGATCAACATTCTGGACGGGAGGGAGGGGGAGCTCTACGGCGATTGGAACGGGGATGACAGCGCCGAGAATCCCGGTGACGAGGTCGGCCTCTTGGCGCTGCTGGAGGTTCTCGAGGAAAGCGCCGCAGGGGCAGCTAGGGTCGACCAGGAGCGGGGCGGGACCGGCGAGCCGGCCGCCTCGATCAGCCAGCGGGCCGGAGATCTGGCCGACCAGATCAGGGGGGTGCGTGAAACTGCCAGACAAATTGCATTGGCCGACGAGGTTTCAGCGATTCAGGATTTTGGGCTGGACGACGAACTGCAAGCCGGCCTTTCGTTGAAGGACCAGATCGACAGATTGGCGGAGGATGCGCGTGCCCTTGATCTGGTGTTCGTCTTCGATATCATCCGTGCTCCATAAGAGGGAGGGGTCGCCTCTATTTACAACCGGCGCCCGGCTGGTCTAGAATGGGCATCCAAGTTGATTCACCCCACGATCTCAATCCACCAATGATCGCCGCCATATCGTGGATAAGTCGTCGAATGTCGTCCCGGTACACGTAGGAAGGCCACCCCCCGGGGAAGCCGATGCCTAAGCGAACTGCCCTCCTCATTCATAATTCGAACTTCGACGACCCGTTCATCGACCGCCTGCCCAAACGACAAGCCGATGTCGATTCATTGGCCCAGGTGTTGAGGCATCCGGACGTCGGTGGCTTCGACGTCAGGCTGCTGACCGACAGGAAATTCCAGGACCTGCGGGAGGAGCTGGCCCGACTGTACAAGGCCCAGGGGTCGGACGACGTCGTCCTGGTAGCCTATTTCGGTCATGCACTGCAGGATCGGTTTGGCGGG
>CAZFCJ010000093.1:5125-13479 GCA_964517315.1 uncultured Anaerolineaceae bacterium
TCCGCGAGCAGCGTATCGAGGCACTTGAGGATGAGGATCGGTTTGACGGGATCTACTTGGCCGCGAGCGACACCAACCTCGAGGTTCTCGACGCTACCGGGCTCAGGATAGGCTACATCGGAGATCAGCTGGACCGCTGTCGTTCCGAGCAGAAGGTGGTGCTGCTTGACTGTCCCCTGACCGGCGCTTACGAGGGGGCGCGCGAAATCCTAGGAAGCAGCTCGGGGCTCTTGGAGGCCCTGGAAGGCAACGGACAGGGCCGGGCGCTTCTGAGTGCGAGCGACAGAATCGAGGTTGCTCTGGATGGCGGCGAGGTCCACGGTCGACCGCGCCAAAAGCAGTTCACCCAGCGGTTGGCCGACGGTTTTGCTTCAGGGGCGGCTGACCTCGACGGCGATGGCCGGATAACTTTTGGTGAGCTGTACGAGTTCGTTTATCGGCACTTCTCGGTGCAGGGGGACGAGGCGCCTGCGCCTCGCAAATTCTCGAGCTCGGACGCCGAGAAGATCCTGATCGGACGCAATCCGGTCCAGGAACCCTCAGAACTGCCCGCCGAGCTGCTGAACGCGCTTGAAAGCCCGCATAAATGGATGCGTGAGGGAGCGATCTCTGAGCTGGAGCGGCTCCTGAAGGACGATGATCGGAGTCGGGTCCACGCTGCGCACCAAGCCCTACTCGGCTTGGCGGAGGACAAGACGCCGAGTATCTCACGATCGGCCACGGCGGTTCTGCAAAGACACACAGAGTCGCGCGAGGCCGTGCCACAAGTAAGCGTCGGCGAAGCGCCGCCAGGAGGCGCCCCCGACCGATGGGGGATTCCGATGTGGGGCTGGATCCTGGCCGGGTTTGTCGTCCTCTTCGCCGTTGGTTTCTCGGCCGGCCTGGCTGGCTTGCTTGGAGCGCTCCCTGCGATTCGCGAAGTGGGTCCTTCCCCAACAGCAACGGAGGTCCCGGCGGCGATCGATTCCCCACAACCGACCGCGGAACCCGTGGCGACGCCGGCGGCTACGGAGGTTCGGGCCGCGGCCCCGCTTCCATCCTCGCTGGGTATGGTTTTCATCCCGGGTGGGACGTATCCCATCGGTGCCAATCAGGCTGCAGAGCTGCGCGATTACTGGATGGACCATTTCGAAGTCACCAATCGTGAGTACGCTGAGTTCGTTACCGAAACCGGAGCGCCGCGGCCCGAATATTGGCTCGAAGAGAATATCCCTGCGCAGCTGGGCAATCATCCGGTTCGGGCTGTCCCCTGGGGCATGGCGGCGGCGTACTGTCGATGGGTCGACAAGAGATTGCCGACGGAGGCCGAATGGGAGGTCGCCGCGCGCGGCCCGAGCGCCCACGAGTATCCCTGGGGCGGCGAGGCTTCAGCCGTCGAGCTGCCGGCGGCGGGTACACACCCCGTGGGTTCCATCCCTTCAAACCGGAGCTATTTCGGCGTCTTCGATTTGGCCGGTAACGTTTGGGAGTGGGTCGACTCTCCTTACTTACCCGTCCCCGAGGGCGAGCGAGTCATGAGGGGCGGGGCGAATAACTTCCAGAATGACATGCTCGAGAGATTGATCGGTGATCCGAACGCAAGCGCCACGATCACCGACGCGGGCTTTCGCTGTGCCGCCGACGATGCCCAGTCCGCGACCGATCCTTCCTTGGTGCTGAACGACGGATTTGCCAACATTCGCAGCGGCTGGTACCAGGCCCGACAGCCGGTCGAAGATTATTTCTATGGCTACCATCCGACCGATTTCTATCACGTCCAAGTGAGCGCTCCAAATGACTGTCTCGCGGTCCGGCACCCGCTGAGTCTTCCCGACTTCATCGCCGAGGTGGAAATCTTTCAGGCCGCAACGGACACCGAGTCGGCGAACTATCGCCACGGATTGATGATTCGGGAATCTCGGGGAGACTTCTACGCGTTCCTGATTTCGCCTCGCACTGACCGTTGGAGGGTCATCAAGAACAGTCTGTCCGGTCTCGCCGTCATGGATGAGGGTACGGAGTCCGGTATCCGAGGCGAGGCCCGCAATGTGAGGGACCGCCTTGCGGTCATCGCCAACGGCCCGGAGTTCACCTTCTTCATCAACGGCAAGTTGGAAAGCCGTGTCTACGACGACGATTACCGGGACGGCGACCTCGGCTTTTTCGTCCAGACCCTGGAAGAGACATACGCGCACATTCATTTTGACCGCATCCGGGTGTGGGAACTCCCACCCACCGCCTCCAGTCCGGCCGAGATCCCCCAGGGTGCCGATACCGATTACCAGGTCTCCGAGCCAGCGTGCACGGGTGCCGTGACGGGCGATGATCTGCTGGAGAGCTTCTCCACGTATACGGTCAAGGCGGGGGACACGCTGTCCGGGATCGCCAATCAGCTCGGCCTGACCGTGGCGGAGCTGAAGGGCGCCAACGGGCGCAGGATCGAGGACCCGAACGTCATCACGGCGGGGCAAGTGCTGATCATCCCTGAAGGTTAGGCCTCGATTCTTCGCGTCCGATCCTCAGCCCAACGGTGCAGCGCATCCAATTCAGTGGCCGCCCGACAAGGGTGGCCCTTTGCGGCTAATGACGCGGGTGGTGAGCCGCGCCGAGTGCACGGATTCGCAATGACGTGTGAGAAAGAGGTCATCGGCGCCGGCGGACTGGACAACAAATCTACGGCCTTTTTCGGTGTTCGGCCCGCGCTTGTAACTTCGCCGCAGGGCGGCCCAATTGCGAAGGACCGGAGCCGACGGGGTCAATTGGATCCCCCAGATCCGAACCGTCCCTCCATGGTTAGAATCGACACATGGAGGAAACCCGGAGGGAGGAAGTCCCTATGACGACCGAGACGCAGGAAGATCAACGATTCGTGCGTGAATTATCCGATCCGCCCGTGGCCCGGGCGCTGTTCGGGGAAGTTCGCTGGGCCTGGATCTGGTTGCCATTCCGCCTGTACGCCGGATGGCAGTGGCTTCAGGCGGGCTGGGGCAAGATCGGCTCGCCGGCGTGGACCGGCGCGAACGCCGGCGCCGCGTTGACCGGTTTCGTAAGGGGAGCTCTGGAGAAGACCGGCGGCGAGCACCCTGATGTCCAGGCTTGGTACGCGGCGTTTCTCCGCGATCTGGTCTTGCCGAACAGCGCGCTGTGGGCGAAGCTTGTCGCATACGGTGAGTTCCTGGTCGGACTTGCGCTGATCATCGGGCTGTTCACAGGGATCGCCGCCTTCTTTGGTGGGTTCATGAACATGAACTACCTGCTTTCCGGCACCGTCAGCACCAATCCCATCCTGCTCTTCATCGCCTTCTTCCTGCTTTTGGCCTGGAAGACCGCCGGTTGGTGGGGCTTGGATCGATGGGTGCTGCCGGCTCTAGGAACGCCGTGGAGGCCGGGGATGCTCTTCGAGGGTTCGGCTGCAGGATCGCCGGCGGAGACGGAAACTGGATAATCTGGCGTTCGAACGTGGCCGCCCCTCGTCGAAGCGACGGCGCGGTCCGGGTCGTGCGAGGCTGGGACCAGAGACCCGAATACCATCCGAAGGCCGATGGTGCGCGGCCTGGCGGTGACCATCGGCCAAGGTCAACCGTGTTCAAAAATACGGTCTCGCTTGTAACCCACCGGCGAGCAGATATCCGGGGCAGCTAGCGAAAGGAAGTGAACCCGATGCGCGAGTACGTCCTTCGGCTGCGTGAGAAGGTGGGCGCTGACATGGTCCTCCAGCTGCCGTCGGTCTCGGTCGCGGCGCGGGATGACGAGGGCAAGCTTTTGATGGTCCGCCACGCCGAAGGGGGGAGATGGCTTTTCCCGGGTGGGTCGGTCGAACCCGGGGAGCTGCCGTCCGATGCCGCTGTGCGCGAAATGTGGGAGGAGAGCGGACTGCACGTCCAGCTTGAGCGCCTTGTGGGCGTGTATGGGGGTTCCGAGTTCGTCGTCAGATATCTGAATGACGAACGGGTTTCTTATGTGATGGCGGTGTTTGAAGCGCGAGTCGAGAGCGGCAGCCTGCGACCGGACCTGAAGGAGGCGTTGGAGGTCGGGTTCTTCGACGAAGATGAAATCGGCGGCCTGGAGGTCGCACGGTGGGTGCCCCCAGTTCTGTCCGAGCTGCGCGCCGAGTCGGCGGTCGGGTTTCAGCAGCCCACGTGGGTGCCGCCGTCCTGAGTCGCTTGACGAAGAGGGCGGCTGCGCAGCTCCGCCCGCCTGCCCTCACCGCCGATAACGGCGGTCACGCGTGGGCGAGTTTGGACGCTGGAAGGCCCCCACTCCGGGTTGCGTAGAGCCTCGGTTTGACATTTCGCCTGGAATCAGTATCATCAGGGTGCTGGAAATAATTTCCAATCGACGCCCCGCAAGTTGGCAAATCCATTCCATTGTCCTGAGGGAGGAGATCGTCTCGACGCAGCACGACCTGACCAGCCTTCCCGAACCGCTAAAGGAAACTTGGGGGGAAGTCGGGCTGCCCGTGGCCCAGGTCCGGCTGCGCGGCGTATATGATTCGCTGCCGCCCAGTGAGCTTAAAGTTGCCGACTACCTGCTGGATCACGCCGAGGAGATCATCCACGCCAGCGTGACCGAGCTGGCCGCCGCGCTGGACGTCAGCGAGTCAACCGTCGTCCGCTTTTGCCAGCGCCTGGGCTATCAGGGCTACCAGGAATTCAAGATCCTCTTGGCCCGGGATTTAGGGCGGCCGCTCCGGGATACTTATCAGGAAATCGAGCCGGGGGACGACCCGGCGACCGTAATCCACAAGACGGTCCAAATTTCGCAGCGGGCCCTCTCCGACACGTTGGCGGTGCTGGATGCCGACAGCATGCAGGAAGTGGTCGATTGGCTGCGAGCCGCAGATCACGTGTACTTGTTTGGCTGTGGTGGCTCGGGCGGAATCGCGGAGATCGCGGGCCAGAAGCTGCTGCGCCTGGGAGTTCAGAGCCTGGTTTGTATCGATCCCCATACCCAACCGCTGGTGGCTGGGCTGGCCGGCAGGCAGAGCGTGGCCGTTGGCGTTTCGTTCTCCGGCAACAATCATGACATTATCCGAGCCATCAAAGTGGCCAAGCAGCGGGGGGCGAAGACGGTGGCGATTACCAACTATCCCTCCTCGCCGCTCGCCAAGCTGGCCGACTCGGTGCTGCTGAGCGGGGCGGAGGAAACTCCGCTGGTCAGCGAAGCCGGCCCCTCGCGCGTTGTTCAGCTTGCGGTCGTGGACGCCCTGTGCGCCAATTATTTGATGAGCCTCAGGCATCGTGATGGCGCATGAGATCGGTCGTCCAGATCCAGGCGGTATG
This sequence comes from uncultured Anaerolineaceae bacterium, assembly GCA_964517315.1. GTDB lineage: Bacteria > Chloroflexota > Anaerolineae > Anaerolineales > E44-bin32 > DASWJQ01. The sequence continues at coordinate 10,387 of CAZFCJ010000093.1, forward strand.
GGCGGCGGATTTCCTTTCCAGCCCACGCAATCGAACGCACCGCTCCTGGAGCCGGAGGGCAAACGCTCTCGAAATTCCCGGTCTATGATCGGGATGGGTTTTGGAAAAAGGGTCTGGAGACGAATGCCCAAGAGGTCGATCTGACGTGGGTTCCGGTCGAAATTCACCGCTGCTGATCTCCCCCTCGGATGGTGACGCCGAATACGTGCGGGTTACCCCCGATCAGGCCGGTTGGGATCGCCTCCATTTCGCGGCCCGCCGGATGGGCCGGGGCGACCGTTGGGAGCACGATACGGACGACAACGAGATGGCGATCGTGGTGCTGGGAGGGGTGTGCCAGGTCCGGTCATCGCGCGGTGAGTGGGACCGCATCGGTCGGCGGCCGGATGTGTTCAACGGGATGCCCTACACGCTGTACCTGCCGCGCCGCACGGAATTTACCCTGCGAGCGGTGAGCGGTGAGGTCGATATCGCCTACGGATGGTGCGAGGCGGGATCCGACCACCCGCCGGCGCTCGTTCGTCCCGAGGACGTGGCCGTCGAGATCCGGGGTGGCGGCAACGCGACGCGCCAGATCAACGACATGCTGCCGCCCGGATTTGACTGCGAGCGGCTGGTCGTCGTTGAGGTCTACACGCCGTCAGGCAACTGGAGTTCGTATCCCCCCCACAAGCACGATGAGCATCGGGTCGACCCCGACGGCGGGCTGTTGGAAGCCGATCTCGAGGAGATCTATTTCTACAAGATCGACCGCTCGGAAGGCTACGCGCTGCAGCGCGTGTACACCTCGGATCGGAGTCTTGATGAGCTGGTTCAGGCGCGCACGGACGATCTGGTCCTCGTGCCCGAGGGTTATCATCCCGTCGTGTCCGCGCACGGATATACGACGTATTACTTGAATTTCCTCGCCGGCAGCGCGCAGTCGCTGGCCAACAGCGACGACCCCGAACATGAGTGGATAAAGGGGGCTTGGGGGCAGAGGGACACACGCCTGCCGATCGTCGATATGGAGATGGAAGCCGAGGAAGGAGCTTGAGCCCGAGCGACGGCGCCTATGACTTACTGGCGATGGGCAGATCCTCGATCGATCTGTACGCCAACGACGTGGGATCGCCATTCGTCGAGATCGAGAGCTTCGCGGCTTACGTCGGCGGTTCACCGACCAACATCGCCGTGGGTGTGCGTCGGCTCGGCAGGCGCGTGGCGCTCCTGACTGCGGTCGGGGAGGATCCGGTCGGAGATTTCATCCTCAACTTCTTGGACGGCGAGGGCGTGGATACGCAGTACATACCGCGCAAGCCCGAGGCCCGCTCCAGCGCTGTCGTTCTGGGCATTGAGCCGCCCGACAAGTTTCCCCTGGTGTTTTATCGGGCGGACGCGGCGGACATCCAGCTGTCGATCGATGACGTATTGGCCTCTCCGGTCACCAACTGCAGGATCCTCGAAATCTCGGGGACAGGGCTCAGCAAGGAGCCGAGCCGGAGCGCGACCTTCTTCGCCGCCGAATTGGCACGCCAGAGCGGCGGCAAAGTGATCCTCGATCTCGATTTTCGCGCCGATCAGTGGCACGATCCACGGGCTTTCGGGGCGATGACCCGGGCGATGTTGCCGCTGGTAGACGTGGCGATTGGGACCGAGGAGGAAGTGAAAGCAGCCATGCTGCGCTCGCCGGAACAGCTGCGGATCGAACACTCCCAAATCACCGCGCCCGACGTTGAGGGCAACCTGGAAGGGGCCATCGAACGGCTGAACCGGAGCGTCCGCGAGGGCTTGGTGGTCAAGCGCGGGCCGCAGGGTGCGACGATTTTCCCCGCTGGTAGTTCACCCCAGGATGTGCCCGGGTTCTCCGTCGAGGTCTACAATGTCTTGGGCGCGGGCGACGCCTTCGCCAGCGGGTTTATCTACGGTTATCTTCAGGGCTGGGATTGGTACAAGTCCGCGCGGATGGGCAACGCCGCCGGCGCGATCGTCGTCACCCGCCATGGCTGTGCCAATTTCATGCCCTATGAAGAGGAGGCGCTGGCTTTTGTGCAGCAGCACGGCGGATTCTGAGCCCGATGACTGTTCCGGTGTTCGCGCGATCCACCACAGAGAGAGTATTTTATGAGGCGCGCGCAGTGAGCGCGGCAGATCCCAGCTTATTGAAGGAGGCAGGATGCCGACCGTACGTCTGACGATGGCCCAGGCGCTGATCCGCTTTCTGAAAAACCAGTATGTGGAACGGGACGGCGAGGAAACGCCGTTCTTCGCGGGCTGCTTCGGCATTTTCGGGCACGGCAATGTGGCCGGGGTCGGCCAGGCGCTCCAGGAGAACCCCGACTTCCGCTATTATCAGGCGCGCAACGAACAGGCCATGGTCCACACCGCGGCCGCGTACGCCAAGATGAAAGACCGGCTGCAGACCTTCGCCTGCACCTCGTCCATCGGGCCGGGCGCGACCAATATGGTCACGGGCGCGGCCGGGGCCACGATCAACCGCCTCCCGGTGCTCCTGCTGCCCGGCGACATCTTCGCCCGGCGCAACGTCGCGCCGGTGCTTCAGCAGCTGGAAGCGCCGTGGTCCCAGGACGTGTCGGTCAACGACGCGTTTAGGGCGGTCTCCCGCTATTGGGACCGGATCAACCGACCGGATCAGCTCCCCCACAGCCTGATGGAGGCCATGCGGGTGCTGACCTCGCCGAGCGAGACCGGGGCGGTGACGCTGGCGCTGCCCCAGGACGTGCAGACCGAGGCCTTCGAGGTTTCGGCCGAGCTCTTCGAGAAGCGGGTGTGGCCGATCCCTCGCACCCGGCCGGACCGGCGCATCCTCGAGCGAGCGGCCGGGTGGATTCGGGAAAGTCAGCAGCCGCTGATGGTCGCTGGTGGGGGCGTGATTTACAGTGGAGCCACGCGGGCGCTGGCCGAGTTCGCGGGGGCGACCGGCATCCCGGTCGCCGAAACCCAGGCCGGCAAGGGATCGCTGCCATTTGACCATCCTCAATCCTTGGGGGCCATGGGGGTGACCGGAACACCCGGCGCCAACCGGGCGGCGCGCGGCGCCGATCTCGTGATCGGCATCGGCACCCGCTACAGCGATTTCACAACCGCCTCCAA
>CAZFCJ010000094.1:0-13450 GCA_964517315.1 uncultured Anaerolineaceae bacterium
GCGGCGTCTCCGCCTGATAAGGCGGCCTGCCGGTCAGCATCTCGTACAGCACGATCCCCAGCGAGTACAGATCGCTCCGACCGTCCAAATCATCCCCACGAATTTGCTCCGGTGACATGTACGCGGGGGTGCCGATGATCGCCCCGGTTTGCGTGATCTGCACCGACGCCTCGACCATCTTGGCAATGCCGAAGTCCGTTAAAAAGCAGTTTCCACCTTCGTCGATCAGGACGTTGCTCGGCTTGAGATCCCGGTGGACCACCCCTCGCTTGTGAGCGTAGGCCAACGCCGAGCACAACTGGCGCACGATCTTTTCGACGCGCGGCAGAGATAGCGGCCCCCGCTCCAGCTCGTCGGTCAAGGTTCCCGTCTCGACGAAGGGCATGACGATGAATGTGTAACCATCCTGCTCCCCGTAATCGAACACGGGAAGAATGTGGGGGTGCTGGAGGTTGGCGATAATTTTGGCTTCGCGCTGGAAGCGCGCCAGGAACCCGGGATCGCCGGCGAAATGCCGGGGCAGGATCTTGAGGGCAACGTTGCGATCCATCGCCGGCTGGTAGGCCTTGTACACCGCAGCCATCCCGCCCTCCCCGAACGGCTCCACGACTCGATATTGACCCAGCTCAACTCCGCTCAGATCCTCCATCGATTTCCTTCCGGTCCATCCGCCTCTTTCGGTGACCCCGTGGGGTCAATTTCCCACCGGGCATTGCACAATGCCCAGCACCAGAATACATGACACGCCTCGACGCGACAACAGCGCCCAACCGTCCGGCCATCCTTGTATTCCAAAGCACGGTTTCCATCCGCCGGATTCCGTACAGTGTCAGCATGAGGCGCGCCGCCTGGATCATCCTCGGATCTCTCCTTGTCGCTGCATGCAGCCCGACGCTGCCTGCCCAGTCCACCCGAGCCACGCCTGACGCGGGGACAGCCACGGCCGGGTCAGGGACAGATCTCCCCGTCATACGGGCAACCGACTGGGCACCGGCAGGCCGCACCAACCGAAGGGTTGAGGACTTCCAGGCCTCCTTGCCGCCGCAGCTGATTCCCCGCGATGGCATTCGGCCCGTCTATGATCCGGAGTTCCAACCCGCTTCCCAGGCCCCGCTTGTGGATGAGGAACTGGTCATCGGCGTGGCGGTGGACGGCGAGGCCAAGGCCTACCCGATTTCCGTGCTGCGCTTCCGCGAGATGGTCAACGACCGGCTGGCGGGGATCCCGACCCTCGTCACCTGGTGACCGATTTGCTACACCGGTCTCGTGCACGACCGGCGCATCGACGGGGCTCCCCACACCTTTGGCAACTACGGCGCGCTGTTCATGAACGCCATGACCTGGTGGGATCACGAGACGGATTCGGTGTGGTCCCAACCCTGGGGCCGGGCCATCTCCGGTGAGTATCGAAGGGTCGAGCTCTTCGTGATCCCGTCGGAGGTCACTACCTGGCGCGACTGGCAATCCGCCCACCCCGATACCCTGGCCATGATCAACGGCCTCAGCCGGATGGGGCCCTCCAACCGCCAGGGATTCAACCCGGATTATGTGTTGGGTCTCGTGGTTGGCGACGAGGCCAAGGCCTACCACTATAAGGATGTCGCCCGCCAGGGCCTCATCAACGATTCGTTCGCCGGGCTCCCGATCGTGATCTGGGCCGACCAGGCCAGTGTGCAGGCCTACCTCCGTCGGGTGGACGAGCGGACGCTCACCTTCCGCCTGGATGACGGCGAGGTGATCGATCGCGAAACGCAATCGACCTGGGACCTGGCGCGGGGTATCGCCTCCGATGGGCCACTGCGCGGGACCGCGCTCCAGGCCGTCCCTGGCTCCTCCTCCTACGACTGGGCCTGGCGGGACTTCTATCCGAACTCGGAGTTTTACACGCCCTGATCTCCGGTCTTCGCGCTGAACGATTGCGGAACTGGGGTAAAGTTAGGGAATGATCCAGATGAAGCCGAGGTAATTAAGAGGACCAGATGACCGATCTTGAACAACGCTACAACTACGATGAGTTCGTCCCGGCCAAGTTCGAACCCTGGATGCGCTTTGACGAGAGCCCGGAGCTCGGCACACCCGCCCCCGACTTTCCCCTCTGGCACCTTGACGGATCCAAGACCCGTCTGAGCGCCGTCTGGTCGGAGAACGACTACACGGTCGTCGAGTTTGGCAGCTTTACTTGACCGTACTGCGGGATGGCGGCGCCATCCCTCGATGAGCTGGCGGAAAGATATCGGTCCCAAGGACTGGGTTCGATTTTCCTGTACACGAACGAAGCCCATCCGGGTGAGCACTATCCCCATCACACTTCGATGGAGCAGAAATTTGACCACGCCCGCGCCCTGCGCGAGGTCCTCGGCGTCCGGCGCCCGATCCTGGTCGACTCGCTGGACGGCGCCTGTCATCGGGCTTACGGTTCGATGCCGAACATGACCTGGATTTTCGACGGCAGGGGCGTCCCGATTTATAAATCCGACTGGACCGACCCCAACAGCGTGGAAAACGCCGTCCAATACTTCCTTCAGGTGAGGGTTCGACGCCGGGAGGGGCAGCGCCTGGCGCCGTTCCGCGTCGAGCGGCTGGACTTTCGTGAATCGGATCGGGAGCGCTTCTTCGAAGGCTTGGAGCGCAACGGACCCAAAGCCGTGGAGGAATTCCGCGCCGCGTTCGGCTGACCTGGTCGACCACCGGGAACCTTCCGGCCTGCCCCCGCCTTCGGGATCAACAAACGGAATTCGCCCACGTGGTCATCGCAGGCTCCCCGCCGATGCTTTCCAGCGTTGAATTCAGCCCATGCCTTCCTCGCCGATGCGTCCCTGGATGACATATTGCCCGATGGAGGTGCCTGGGGGATGACCATCTCAATCTCGCTTCCCGCCCGGCTGGATGTCCATTAAATTGAAACGGCCCCTCCAGGGCAAGTGCCGGCTGGAGGAGGCCTTCTGGTGCCCCCACGGGGATTCGAACCCCGGTCTTAGCCTTGAGAGGGCTATGTCCTGGGCCTCTAGACGATGGGGGCGGACGGAGCGGATTGTAACATGCCTGGAAAGGGCCGGTCAATTACCTGCCCAAAGGCCCACACAATCGAATAGCCGTCAGCTATCAGCATTCAGTTTCCAGCCCCAGGCTGAGACCTGATGGCTGTGGGCTAATCACGCCGGCATCTTGAAGAAGTTCTGCAGTTTCATGGCCAGTGAGATGTCGCCCTTGAGCTTCAGTTTGCCTTGGGCAAACGCCGTCATGCCGTTCAGCTGGCCGGTGACCACCTTGATGTAATCGTCGCTGTCGGCGGTCAGCGTCAGCGTCGGGTCGTCGGCCGTCCCCCGTTCAACTTTGCACTCGCCGCCCTCGATCCGGATGACCCAGTCGCCGCTTTCCTCGCCGGTCAGATGGTACTGAATCACGGCCTCAACGCCCCCGGCCTTCTGCGGCTGAAACGCCGCCGGCATACGGTCCATCAGCTCTCGAATTCTTAAATCTTCGGTCATGATCTCCTCCTAAGCTCATTCATGAGGATCAGCGATCGCGCGTTGATCACTAGAGACTGGAGACTAAACGATTCCCGTGATGGCGGCCAAGTCAGCACTCGTCCAGTCTCCAATCACCGGATCGCGGATAACGGGTTACGGATCACCGATCCCAGTCTCCAGTTTCTAGTTTCCAGTCAACCAGCTACGGATGATCGGATACCGGATTCACCGCAGAGACTGCAGAAATCACAGAGAATAAGATATATAACACTAAGACACGAAGACTCAAAGAAAACCTTCGTGCCTTCGTGGTTCGCCTCCCGGACCTCAGTCTCTAGTCTCCGGTCAACGAGTTACCCGTTACTAGTTACCAGTTACTAATCATTAGTTGTCACCATCCGAATCCCGAATCCTGGATAACCGATCAACCAGCCCCCAAGTTCTCAAAAATCCCCGCCGCGCCCATACCGCCGCCAATGCACATCGTGACCAGGCCGTAGCGGCCCCCTCGGCGGCGCAGCTCGTACAGCATTTGAGTCGTCAGCTTAGCGCCCGTACAACCGAGCGGATGGCCCAGCGCGATCGCCCCACCGTGCACGTTGGTGATCGCGGGGTCCATTTCGAGGTGCCGCATGACCGCCAGGGTCTGCGAGGCGAAAGCCTCGTTCAGTTCGATCAGGTCGATGTCCTCCAGCGTGAGCCCGGCCCGTTCAAGCGCCTTCGGCACCGCCGCGATCGGGCCCACCCCCATGATCTCCGGCGGCACGCCGCCCACGCCGTAGGACACAAAGCGGGCCATCGGCGTCAGCCCGAGCTGTTCGGCCCGTGCTTCGGACATCACGATGACCCCCGCCGCCCCGTCGGACATCTGCGAGGCGTTGCCGGCTGTGACCGTCCCGTTGCGTTTGAAGACCGGCTTCAGCTTCGACAGCGCCTCCATGCTGGTGTCCGTGCGCACGCCTTCGTCGACCCGGAAGGTCTCGCTGCGGCGGGACTGCTCCCGCCCGTCGGCCTCGACGACTTCCACCTCCAGCGGCACGATCTCGGGGTCGAACACCCCCTCTTCCAGCGCGGCCGCCGCCCTCTGGTGGCTGCGCAGCGCGTATTCGTCCTGGTCGTCGCGCTTCACGTCGTACTTCTCGGCCACCCGTTCGGCGGTCAGTCCCATGCTCATGTAGACTTCGGGCTGCTCATCGGCGAATTCCGGGTTGGGGCTGAACTCGAAACCGGTCATCGGCACCATACTCATCGATTCGGTGCCGCCGGCGATCATCACGTCGGCCAGCCCGGCGCGGATGTTGACCGCCGCGTCGACGATCGTCTGCAGGCCGGACGAACAGAAGCGGTTTACGGTCTGACCGGGGACATCCACCGGCAGGCCCGCGGCCAGTGCGGCCAGCCGGCCCACGTTCAGTCCCTGGGCGCCTTCGGGCATGGCGCAGCCGACGATCACGTCGTCGATCTGGTCGGGCTCGAGCTCGGGTGCGCGAGCCAGTAGATCCTCGATGACTGCGGCCATCATGTCGTCCGGCCGCTTGCTCACCAACGAGCCCCGCTTGGCCTTGCCGACGGCGGTGCGGGCGGCAGCAACGACGACAGCATCAGTTGACATATCGACTTCTCCTTCCGGGTATTGCCGACTTGCGGGCACCAGAAGCCAGCATCTAGCATCTAGCATCTAGCTTATTCAAGCTGATTCAGCCCCCTCCCTGATGGAGTTGATGAAGGCAGCTAGCATTTTCTGTACCTCGGAAAGGTCATGCTCCAGATATTGAAACTGCTCGCCACTGATATATTCTAAGTCCTTGGTGAGTAGGAGATGGTACGACAGTTCACTAGAAGACCCCTGAGCGATGTGAAGATAACGAAGAAGTTCAGCATCCCCTGAGCGCCCATAACCTTCCGCGATATTGGCAGGTATGGAAACGGCACAGCGACGAACTTGTGAGGTCAAGCCGTACATTTCTTGCTTCGGAAAGCTCCTCGAGACTTGATAGACCGCCAGCGCCAAGCCATGGGCCTTCTCCCACACTTTCAGCCTCTTGTAATCCCGCATCGTTCCCCCTTTCCCCTTCCATGGGTCATGACAAAGCGAGCAGCTAGGTGCTAGGTGCTAGCTGCTAGCTGCTAATTCCGCAGCGGCTTGCCCTCCTGCAACATATGCCACATCCTCGCCTGGGTTTTCTCCTCGCCGGCCAGCGAAAGGAACGCCTCCCGCTCCAAATCGAGCATGTACCACGGATCGACCCAGGCCGGTTGGCTCAGATCGCCGCCGGTCAGAACGTGGGCCAACTTGCGCCCGACATGCGCGTCGTACTCGCTGATATAGTCGGCCTCCTGATACATGAAGATGCCCACCTTCAACGCGGCGTTGGCGTCTCGGCCCGCTGCGTAAATACGTTCCGGGTCCGGCGGTCGATAGCCGGGCGCCATGTGCAGGACCTCGCGCTTGGCCTCCGCCAATAAGTGTTCGCGGTGCATCACGATCCGATCGGTGTCGCCCAGGAATCCATACTGGCGGGCCTGCTCCGCGCTGCGCGCCACCTCCGCCTGGCCCACCCGCTCGAAGAGCTCCTGCAGCGGCGGCAGCACATCGCCGTTCTCGACCCGGGCGACCGGGTTGACCCCCCGGCGCACCAGCTCTTTGGAGCCGCCGCCGGCCGGGATCACGCCGACCGCGACTTCGACCAGCCCGATGTAGGATTCTGCGGCGGCCACCACACGCGGGGCGTGCATCGTGATTTCGGCGCCGCCGCCCAACGTGCGGCCGGCCGGCGCCGCCACCACCGGCCGCGGGAAATGCCGCAGCCGCATATGCAGGGACTGCAACCTGCGCACCGCTTCATCGAGCTGATCCCACAGCTCGTTCTGGGCCGCTACGGCGATCGTGAACAGGTTGGCGCCGAGCGAGAAGTTCTCCGCCTGGTTGCCGATCACCAGCCCGACCCAGTCCGCTTCCACTCGATCCAGCGCCAACTCCAGCATGTCCATCACGTCTTCGTCGATGCTGTTCCCCTTGGTGTGAAATTCCAAGCAGGCCACTCCATCGCCCAAATCGATCAGGCTGGCGCCGTCGTTCTCTTCCACGATGGCGCCCTCAGCCTTGAGGTTTGCGAGCTGGATCCGCTTTGGATCGTCTTCCAGCGCTGCGTATTCCGCCTGCTCCGGAGCGTAGACGCCGACCCGGCGGGGGCCGTCGTATTCATAGAACGTCGAAAATCCCGCCTCCAACATCGCATGCACCCAGGCGGCCGGCTGATGTCCCTCCTGATCCATCAGTTCGACGGTTTCGGCGACCCCCAGCGCGTCCCACAGCTCGAAGGGCCCCTGGTCGTGCTGGAAGCCCCAACGCATGGCCTGATCGATCGGGCGCGGCGTGTCGGCGATTTCGGGGATCCGCTTGGAGGCGTAGGCCAGGTTGAACAGGGTCATCTCCCGGATGAGTTCCCCCGCCCGGTCGTCCGCTTCCATCAGCGACTTCACCCTTTCGGCTGGCAAGGGCAGGTCCTTGGCTTCACCGACGCTCTCAAAGCGAACCTGCTCCGGAGGTTCATATTCGAGCGTGTCCAGGTCCAGCGGCCAATACTGACTGGAACCATCCTGCTCGACTCTCTTATAGAAGCCCTGGCCCGCCTTGTTCCCCAGCCAGCCGCGCTCCAGCATCTCCGAGGTGAGCTCACCGGCGCGCTCCGAAGTCAAGTATTCGATCGCTTCGTCATCCGGCAGCGCCTCGGCCAGATTCCCCCTCACGTCCATCGCCACGTCAAGCCCGACCAGATCCAGCAAGCGGAACGTGGCCGTCTTGGGACGCCCGATCACCGGGCCGGTGATCGCATCCACTTCCTTGACGCTGTAGTCATGCTTCAGGGCGTAATCCATGACGAACGTCCCACTCACCGACCCCACTCGGTTGGCGATGAAGTTCGGGGTGTCCTTGCAAATCACAACGCTCTTGCCCAAGCGAACCTCGGCAAACTCCCGCATGGTTTCAATGACTTGCGGGTCGGTGTCCTGGATGGGGATGACTTCCAGCAGCTTCAAATAGCGCGGGGGGTTGAAAAAGTGGGTTCCCAAAAAATGTGTGCGGAACTTTTCCGAACGGCCCTCAGCGATGTCGTGGACCGGAATACCCGAGGTGTTGGTGCTGACGATGGTGCTCTCCGACAGCAGATCGTCCACTTTGGCCATCAGATTGCGTTTGATCTCCAGGTTCTCGACCACCGCCTCCAGGACCCAATCCGCCCGGCGCACGGCCTCCAGGTCATCCTCGAAGTTGCCGATCGAAATCCACTCCGCTTTCTCCGGGGTGAAGAACGCCGCCGGCCGGGCTCGCTGGGCCCGCTCCAAACCCTCGCGGGCCAGCCGGTCCCGCACTTCACGGTCGTCCAGAGTCCGTCCGGCCTCGCGGTCTTGTTCGCTGAGCTCGCGCGGCACGATATCGAGCAGCACGGTCGACACACCGGCATTCGCGAGGTGGGCGGCGATCTGCGCGCCCATGGTGCCGGCGCCCAGCACGACCGCCTTGCGGATCAATCTTTCCATCCTGAACACCCTTTCTGTCAGAAGTAGGATGCTGAATCCAACGGACCAGCAGCTCAGCTCAATTCGTGGCGGGAATAGTCAAGAATGCGCCGGGCCACGATCAGACGATTGATTTGCCCGGTCCCCTCGTACAGATCGTTGATCTTTGCATCGCGGAACCACTTCTCCAGCAACGTATCCCGTGAATAACCCAGCGGCCCCATCAGCTCGACCGCGCGCTGGGTGATCTTCACCACAACGTCCCCCGCCCGCACCTTAGCCATCGAAGACTCCAGCGTGTTCGGTTGGCGCTGGTCCGCCAGCCACACCGCTTTCAGCACCAACAGCCAGGCGGAGCGCAGCTGAACCTTCATGTCGACGATTTCACGCTCGATGTTGGACATCCGACTGCGGGGCAATCCGTAGCGGATCTCAATCCCTTCACCCTTCAGCAGTTCCTCGAGGAGCTCCAACGCCGCCCGGGCAATTCCGAGCGCCGAGGCGGCCACCAACGGTCGCGTGGCGTCAAACGTCCGCATGGCGCCCTTGAACCCCTTGCGCGACTCCGCGTCGACCTCCGGGCTGCCCAGAATGTTGTCAGAGGGGATGCGGCAGTCGTCCAGGACGATCGAAGCGGTGTCGCTCACCCGGATGCCCAGCTTCTTTTCCAAGCCGGTGACCATGCAGCCGGGAGTGCCGGCTTCGACGACGAACGGTCGGATACCCTTGCGCCCGGCGTCGGGGTCGATCGTCGCCCAGATCACGACAAAGCCCGGCGTGTCGACCAGCGACTTATGGCCCGCGGTGACGAAGATTTTCTCTCCGTTGAGCACCCAGTCATCGCCGTCGCGTTCGGCCCGCGTCGTGATGGCCGAAGTGTCCGACCCGGCGTGCGGTTCGGTCATGGCCATCGCCGCAAACACCGGCTCCTCGCTCTTGAAGCGCTCCAGAAAGCGCCCCTTCTGCTCCGGGGTGCCGGTGGCCTCCACCGCGGCCGCACCCAGGCCGCCTCCCGGGGTGCACAGATACATTCCAGCGTCACCCCAGGAGAGGCTTTCAATCATGAACGCCAGCCGCTGATACTGCAGGCTCGGCCGACCGTCATCCTCCCCATCCTCCGGGGCCAGCGAGCCAGCTCCGACGGATTGCATCGCCTCGTGCATGAAATGAATATAATCCCAGGGGATTTCGTGCTCACGCTCGTCATAGTAACGGGAGTGCGGCCGCATCACGTTCTCGGCGACCGTCTCCACCATCACCGCCGACTGTTCAATCGTCTTGGGGGTTTCGAATGAAATCATGGGAGTACAGCTCCTGGCTTTTAGCACTTAGCGCCTAGCTCAGAGCACCGAGCGAAAGCGGACTTCAGAAGTCCTTGCAGGGCGGGCTCCCACGCCCGCCCGTCCGGGCAAGTACACACCGGCGTGGGAGTTTCCCGGCCACCGAACTGCGGGTTCGAACCATCATGGTAGGGGCACGGCACCCAGCACCTGACGGTCTGGGCAGATGTGCCTTGCCCCTACGGGGAATGGGCATGCCGGTTTGATCGAGCTCGACCGAGCAGGAATACGCTTGCTCTGAGGGAGTCTCCTTTCGCGGTGGCTGGATCAATGGATAACCTCCGGCTTCCGCAGCTCGAATCCCGGATTACAGGTCCCCGATTGCGGATCCCGACTAACGGGTAACCCGTCTCCAATCAACCAGTTACCAGTTACCGGAAGGAACAACACGAAGACACAAAGACTCGATTGCACACCTTTGTGTTCTTTTAGGAAATCCCTTAGTGGCCTTCGTGTCTTCGTGGTTAGCATCCGATCTACACCATCGCCAAGCCGGTCATCACCGGCACACCGCGCGCGTTGCGCATCCACCGCTCGACCGGGTGTTCGCGGATGTAGCCGTGGCCGCCCAGAATCTGCACCGCCCGGTCGGTCACCATCATCGCCATGTCGCCGGCCCCGATCAGGGCGAGGTAGGCGGAATCGGCGGCGTCCCGCCCCTGATCCAACTTCCACGCCGCCTCCCAGACGAGCAGGCGGATGGCTTCAATCTCGGTGGCCATCTCGGCCAGCATGAAGGCAATGGCCTGCTTCTGGGCGATCGGGCCGCCGAACGCTTCGCGCCCCTTGGCGTAGTCGCGGGCATATTCATAGGCCGCTCGGCTGAGGCCGACGGCCAGCGCGGCCACCGCCACTTGCGAGGCGGCGACCATCCCGGAAGCGCCGCGGCGTGCGCTCAGGCGCGCTTCGGCCGGAATCTCCACACCGTCCAGGTCGACGTCAAAGGTGGGCAGCGCATTGACTCCGAGCAGCCGACGCCGCGCTCCGATCTCCAACCCCTCCGCGCCCGGGGTCACGACAAACGCCGCCGGCTGGCCGTCCAGCTGAGCGTATACGACCATCCCCGGCGACCGATCGGCAAACGGCACGAACGTCTTGCGGCCGTGGAGCACGAAGCCCCCGTTCGCCCGCTCAGCCCGGGTCTGCATCTCGGAAGGCGTGAAGTCGTACTGCGGCTCGATGAGCGCGCTCGTGTATGGCTTCCATTCGGCCTCCACGACCGGCGGCAGGAGATCTTCCCGCTGGGTCTCCGTCCCAGCCAATAGAATCGGCAGCGCGTAGGTGGCGGGAGTCATCACGGCCAGCGCGGCTGCCATATCCCCCCAGGCCAGTTCCTCCGCCGCCAGAACATTGCTGACCGCGGAGCGCTCACCATATCCGCCGAACGCTTCTGGAACGCTGGCCTGCAGCACACCCAACTGCCAGCCTTTCTCGATGAGCTCGCCAGAGAGCTCTCCCTCCTCGTCGGCGGCGTGCGCCGCCGGCCGCACGTCGTTCTCCGCGTAGCGCCGGGCGGCCTCGATCAGCATCCGCTGTTCTTCCGTGGGTTCAAATTCGTACATGGGCGTCCTCTGTGGCAGCGGGCCCATCGCGGCCCGTGCGACCGTAGAACGCGGTCCGGAGCTCGCCGGAGCTGCGCCGACCTTGCGCGTAGCGGATCGCGCAGCGCCCCTCGGCTTCCAACTCCTCTGCGTTGGCGATCGACAGAAAGCCGCGCTGCTCCAAATATTCGACGTGCGCCCCGGCCTCCTCGATCGCCAGCAGTTCGTGATAGCCGCCAGCGTCCGGAAACAGCTGGCGCGTAACCTGAGCGATCGTTCTCGGTTCAGTAAATCCGGTCAAGATCGCCTGAAGACGGTCCAGATGCAGCGCCTCAATCGACCGCAACCGCGCGGACAGGTCCGCAATTGGGCCCTCGTGGCCGCCCAGCGCGAGCCGCACCTCGCTGGCAATCGGGTCCAGCTTGCGCAGCGAACCGAGATAGTGGCCCAACCCGGTGTTGAGCGTCAGCCGCTCGGGGGCCTGGTGGGGGCTGATTCCCTTCAGCACGTGGTCGCCGGTGAGCAGGAGGTCTTCGTAGCGCAGCACGACCTGGCCGGGACAGTGACCCGGCGCGTGGATCACCTCCAACGGACCCACCCGGTTCCCAGTGGCCTCGTAAGTGAAATCCACCTCCACCGACGCGAACAGCTCCTTGTTCACCAGATACAGGCGCATCAGCGCCTCCCGCCGTTCAGCCTCGACTCCGGCTTCGATCAGGTACGCCCGCAAGCGGCTGGCCACCACGGCCAGACGCTCCTCGTAGTGGGCGAGCACCCGATAGTCCAGGTCATGGACGCCAATGGGGGCTCCGCATTGGGAGCGAACGAATCCCAGCCCACCAAAATGGTCGATATGACCGTGGCTGATGAGAATGTGAGTTAGCCGCGACCAGTCCGCCGGCTCGCCGTATTCGGCCCGCACCCGCTTCAGCCCATTCTGGAGATGGCCGTTGCTGTCGCCGAATCCCGATCCCACATCCACGAGGGCCCGCAGCCCGTCACCGAAGACAAGGTGAGCGTAGGCGCGGAATCCCGGAAACACCTCTAACGGAAGGCGGTACACTCGACCGCCGTCCTCGGTTTCGAAACGCTGGATTTCCTCGGTCACGAGTCCCGCCTCATTCCCGTCTCCGCAGTCCCGTCATGAATAGGTCGGCGAAGGTCCCGGCCAGCTCATCGGGCGCCAACGAACCGTCGGGCCGGTACCAGGTGATCATCCAGTTCTGAACGCCGAGCAGCGCAAACCCACACAACGCCGGGTCGAGGTCACGGAAGACTCCAGACTCCATCCCTTGCCGGAGAAGATCACGCCACAATCCCTCGAAGCGGTCGCGCCGCTCCACATGACGGGCCCGCAGCTCCGGGTTCAAATTGCGGTATTCGAGCAGCAACACCCCCGCCAGATCGCCTTGCTCGGCCAGGCGCCGTGTGTACTGCCGCATCGCCGTGCGCAGCTTCTCTTGCGGGGACGCCTCGCTCGCGAGCACCCGCTCCATGTCCTCGATGAGCAAGTCCATCGCCTTGTCAAGCAGCGCAAACAGGATCTCTTGTTTGCTGTTGATGTGATGGTAAAGGCTCGCCTTCTTCAGCTCGACAGCGTCGGCGATATCTTGCATCGAGGCGGCGTGGAAGCCCTTGTGGCGGAAGATTTGGGCGGAAGCGCGCAGGATATCGTCGCGGGTCAATGGTCTCGCCTTACGGCCGCAGTTATGGAGGGGTCACGATGACCTACCGACCGGTCGGTAGTTGCTTTTATCCTAGCACACGGTATCGGCCGGGGTCAAGATTCACGCCTTAGAGTGCTGTGTATTCACATTTACCGACCCGGGAGACCACAGCGCTTACAGTAGAAGCCAACCGGGCCTCAAACATGATTGCTGAATGCGACTCTGGGAGGGATCCACCTCATGAAATCTACCCGCTGGCTGTGGATCGTCGGCGCCCTGCTGGGATTGGCCCTGCTTGCCAGCGCCTGCAGCGGAGCCCTGTCCGCGGCCCCGACTGCGACTGACGTGCCGCCGACCCCCGCCCCGACCGATCCACCCGAGACCCAGGCCTCCGAGTCCGGGCAATGTGAGGATCCATTCGGGGGCCAAAATCCGAGATTCCCCACCCGCTTCTGGGATAAAACCAATTTCTGCAAGCACAGCGTGGACTACAGCACGATTATGTCCGGAGGCCCACCTCCGGATGGAATCCCCGCCATTGACAACCCGAAGTTCGAAAGCTTCGAGGCCGGGGACGAGTGGCTCGGCGCCGAATGGCCGGTCATGGCCTACGAGCATGACGGCGACGCCCGCGCCTACCCTCTGGCGATCCTGATCTGGCACGAGATCGCCAACGACACGGTCGGGGGCCAGCCGGTGGCCATGACATTCTGCCCGCTGTGCAACTCGACGATTGCCTTCAACCGTATCGCGCCCGACGGCCGCGAGCTGACCTTCGGGACGACGGGCAATCTGCGCTTCTCCGACCTCGTGATGTACGATCGCCAGACCGAATCCTGGTGGCAGCAGATCACCGGCGAGGCCATCGTGGGCCACTACACGGGTGCCCAGCTCGAATTCCTGCCCTCCCA